>DAOTYL010000197.1:0-14073 GCA_034434955.1 Anaerolineae bacterium
GTCACGCGGTGATCGGCGCTGATGGTGGCCTTCATGCGCCAGCCGACCCCCAGCGTGCCGTCCTCGTTGACCACCGGCACGCGCTTGGCCGTGCCCAGCGCCAAAATCGCTGCCGCCGGTGGGTTGATGATGGCGATGAAGTGATCCACATCCCAGGGGCCGAGGTTGGAAAGCGTGAACGTCTCACCCTCCACGTCCTCGGGCCTGATCTTGCCCTCGCGGGCACGCTCAATGAGTTCCTTATGGCGCACGGCCAGCACGCTGAGCGTGGCCTTGTCGGCGTCCTTACTGACCACGTTGATCAGCCCGTTCTCCACGGCGACGGCAATGCCGATATTAATGTGCCCCCGCCGCACGATCGTCTCGCCGTTGAAAGAAGCGTTGAGGTTGGGGTATTCGCGTAGGGCCAGCGCTGCCGCTTTGACAATGAGGTCGTTGACCGAGACCTTGATCCCCTGCGCCTCCAACCGCCCGTTGATCTCCTCGCGCAGTTTGAGGGCCGGCCCCATGTCTATCTCAGTGGTCACGTAAAAGTGCGGTACGGTCTGCTTGACGAGCGTCATGCGCTGGCCGATGCGCGTCCTCATGCGTGGCGTGGGGATGATCTCGTCATCGGGGCCGGGCACTACTGCCTCGGCGCTTGGCGCGGGGAGGGGAACTGCTGGCGGGATGGGGGGAGCCGCAATCGGCGCTTGAGCGAAGGCTTCCACATCGGCTTTGACAATGCGCCCCTGGGGGCCAGAGCCTGCCACCTGTTTGAGGTCCACGCCTAGCTCCTGTGCCATGCGACGGGCAAGAGGGCTGGCACGCACGCCGCCCGGCAATCCCTTGCCGTTGCCCGCTGCCTCCTCGGCTTGAACCGTCGGAGTGGCAGGGGCGGTCTGGGCTTGAGGCGCAGGCACAGGGGCGGCCTTCTGGGCTGCGGGCGCTGGGGCTTGCTTCTCCACGCCCAGCGCGGCCAGATCGACCTGCTCGCCGGGTTGCCCCACCACGGCGATAGGTGCACCGATGGGCACCCAGTCGCCGGCGTTCACCAGCAGGGTAAGGATCGTGCCCTCCACAAACGACTCCACCTCTACGGTGGCTTTGTCCGATTCGATCTCGGCGACGACCTCACCACGCTTGACGACATCGCCCGGCTGCTTCAGCCACCTGACGAGTTGTCCCTCGCGCATGTCAAAGCCCAACTTGGGCATGTTGATCAACTCTGCCATATTCTTTCCCTCTCAGGCCGATGGCGGCGTTCGGTCATCCCTACCTGCTGCCAGGACTTCAATCCCACCGCATTGCTGCGCTTACGGCGACCATGCGTCGTTACGAGGGGTGGGAGAGCCTCACATAATGCGCTTCACTGCCGCAATGACCTTCTCCACGTTAGGCAGCGCCATCTGCTCTAGATCGCGGGAGTAGGGCAGCGGCACATCTTCCTGATTGACGCGCTGCACAGGCGCATCCATCCAATCAAAGCATTCATCCTGAATGCGAGCTGCCACCTCACCGCTGACGTTGAAATAAGGATGCGCCTCCTCAACGACGACGGCGCGGTTGGTCTTCTTGAAGCTCTCAAAGACCGGCGCAAGATCGAGCGGGCGTAGGCTACGCAGGTCGACCACCTCGGCGCTCACGCCGTCCTGTTCCAGTCGCATCGCCGCTTCCAGCGCGATCTGCACCATCTTTCCGTAGGCGACTACCGTCACGTCCGTGCCCTGCCGCTTGATATCGGATGTGCCCAGCGGCAGGAGATACTCGCCCAGCGGCACTTCGCCGCGATTTTGGTACAGCGTGCTGTGCTCGACAAACAGCACCGGATTATCATCGCGGATGGCTGCTTTGAGCAGCCCTTTAGCATCGGCGGGCGTGCTGGGCACGACCACATAGAGGCCGGGGAAGTGGGCGAAGATGGGTTCCGGTGCGTGCGAGTGCGTGGCGGCCAGCTGACGACCGCCACCAGTGGTGGTGCGGATCACCAGTGGGACGGTGAACTGCCCACCGAACATGTAGCGTGCTTTGGCAGCGTGATTGACGATAGCATCCAGCGCCAGAAAGGCGAAGTTGATGGTCATGATCTCCGCCACCGGACGTAGGCCGTTCAGCGCGGCACCGACTGCTGTGCCAACGATGGCCTGCTCGGCGATGGGCGTGTCACGCACGCGCTTCTCGCCGAAGTGATCGTAAAAGCCGCGTGTGACGGCATACGTGCCGCCCCACACGCCGACCTCCTCGCCCATGATGAAGACGCGCTCGTCGCGCTCCATCTCCTCCCAGAGGGCTTCGGAGATGGCCTCGCGGAAGGTCATGATCTTGGTCCCGTTCTTCCTGCTGGCCTCATCAAGGCTGGTGATAACTCCACTAGGCGTAGACATCACGGTACAACTCCTCTGGCGCGGGGAAGGGACTGTTGCGGGCGAACTCAACGGCAGCCAGCACTTCCTCATCGGCCTCATCGGCCATGCGTTGCAGATCGTCCGTTGTTGCCAACCCTTCCTCAATCAGGTATCTCCCCCAGCGCGTGATGGGGTCGTCGGCTTTCTTCTGCTCTACCTCATGGACGGGGCGGTAGCGCTCCGGGTCGCCCATAGAGTGCCCCCGATAGCGGTAGGTGATAGCCTCAATGAAGAAGGAGCCGTTGCCCGCACGGGCGTACTCCACCCCTTCCTTCAGCGTCTCGTAGACGGCTAGCAAGTCCATGCCGTCCACCTGAATGCAGCAGGGCATCCCATAGGCTTCGGCCTTCTTGGCGATATCGGCCACTGCCGAGGCGCGGGTGACGGCGGTGCCCATGCCGTACTGGTTATTTTCCACCACCCACACCACCGGCAGCTTCCATACTGCCGCAAGGTTAAGCGCCTCGTGGAAGTAGCCGATGTTGGTGGCACCGTCGCCCATCAGCGCTACCGTGACGCGGTCGGTGCCGCTGTACTGATCGGCGAGGGCGATGCCTGCCGCCAGCGGCAGATGACCGCCCACAATGGCCCAACCGCCCCAAAAACGGCGCTCCTTGTCGGCGAGGTGCATAGAGCCGCCCTTCCCTCTGCTGACACCCGTGGACTTGCCCAGCATCTCGGCCATGACGCGCTCGGTGGGCAGGCCCCAGGCGAGGGCGATGCCGTGATCGCGGTAGGCGGTGATCACGTTGTCATCTTCGCGCATGGCATAGCGTGCCCCCACTGCGATAGCCTCCTGCCCGATGTACAGGTGCAGGAAGCCGCCGATGTCGCCTGCTGCGTACAGCTCGGCGCACTTCTCCTCGAAGCGCCGAATCAGCATCATAGTGCGGTAAGCTTCTAGCTTCTGTTGATCCGTTAATGACATGTGCCTCTCTCCACCCTCCGGCGCAGAAAAAAATCACCGCCGGATATCGGATTAATTGTACCGGATTCGAGAGGAATTAACACCCATTTGTGCGTTGCGTTGCGCTTGTGGGTTAGCCAGCCCTGTCACCTCACCCCCCGGACTTCAGCGGGGGAGGGGCGCTGTAAGCAGTACCTAGCAAGTCGCTAGGGGTGAGATCGTGCCGCAGAACCGCACCACCCTGTGGCTTTGAAGGCATTTTTATGCCATGATTATATTCAATGTCATGCGGATGGAGGAAAGCGGTGCGTCAATACATTCTGCAGGCCATTGAACTGGCACGCGCCGGACAGCGCGAGGAGGCCGTGCGCCTACTGCGGGCCATCGTGCGGCGCGACCCCGGCCAGATCGTGGCTTGGAAATGGCTGGGCTACCTCTCCCCCCATCCGCACGAGGCGCTGGCCGCTGCACAACAGGTGCTGCGCCTCGATCCCGCCGACGAATGGGTGCGGCAGTCGCTGCCCGCGCTGATGGAACGCGCTCGACAGGCGCAGGCGGCGGCGCGTCCTGCCCCACGCCGCAGAGGGCTATGGCGGCTGTCCGCGGCGCTGATCCTCGTTCTGCTGCTGGTCTGGGCGGGGATCGCCGGGCTATGGGCGATAGGCCGCGACCTGCCCGCCACTACGATGCCCGCCCCCAGTGCTACGCCCACATCCTTTTCTGCACCGCCTGCTGCCCTCACCTACGAGGCCCCGCTGGAATCCTCCGGCGAGCCAGCCGACCGCGTGGCGGTGAGCACCAGTATCAAAACGTACCGTTTTGAAGCAGGAAGCCTACCCGCTGTGCAGCGGGCGCTCTATACGCTGGGGCCAAAGATCGAGGCAGATGAAGGGCCGGCCATCGCTGCCACCGCCTACTCAATGCAGGTGGATTGGGAGGCGATTGAGACGCCGTGGGAATGCCGCGTTGGTCGCGTCACCGTGCGCTTGAGCCTCACCTATACCTATCCGGAGTGGGTTCCAGAAGGCTCGCCCCAACCCGCGCTGTATGAGGAGTGGCAGCGCTTCATGGAGTACGTAGTTGCCCATGAGGAGTATCACGGTGCAATTGCGCTGGGCTGCGCCTATGAGCTGGCCGATCAGGTGGAAGCGTTGCCCACCTTCAGCACCTGCGCCGACCTGCAACGTGCGCTCAACAGCCTGGTCGAGAGCACCTATGCAGCCTGCGAGGCACGTCAAGCTGCCTTTGATGAGGCCGAAGGGGAGATATCTTTCCCTCTTCCACGTTAATATAGAGTACGCAGCACAAATTGAGGCTTTAGGGAACGTGCCTAGCGAGCGCCCTTCCGCCGCCCTTTGCGCTCCATGAGATCGTGCGCCAGCGCCAGATCGCGGGCAAGCGTGGGGTGGGAGGGGTCAATTTGGCGGAGGCGCTCATAGGCGGCCAGGGCAGCCTCGCCATCGCCGGCCTGAATGGCTGCGAACGCCAACGCCTGGAGTGCCCGCAACGTGTAGCCCTCGCTGTAGAAGTCAAGCGCCAGCCAGCGCCAGCGCTCTATATGAGGGAGGCGCTCCAGCGCCTGTAAGTGTCTCTCCAGCACCTCCATCGCCGCGCGGAATTTCCCCCGCCGCAGAAGTCGCAACGCTTGGAAGTAGCCCGGGCGCAGTAGACGGGCGGCAGCCATCTGGTACAGCATTGTGGCGAGGAAGACGATCAGGGCGATGAGCGCGATTTGCAACAATATTGCTATCAAGTTCGGGCTGCTGGTCAGCGTGGCGAGGCGGGTGTTGAAGGGGATCAGGATGGCGGCCACCAGCGCAAGGCGCACCATAAACAGCATTTGGCGGTGGCGGGCGTCAGCGATCTGGCCTACCGGCACATCGTGGCCGAAGGGAAGGGGGCGCTCGCCGGAAAAAGTGCGGATGAAGTTCAGGCCGGCTAGCGCCACGCCGTTGGCCGGATTGATCTCCAGCGCCCGCTCATAAGCCCGCCGCCCCTTTTTGATGTCGCGGCGGGTCATATACACGTAGGCCAGATTCAACCACATGGTCTCGCTGATGCTGTAGCAGCTGGTATCGGCGAACAGCACCAGCCGCAGGCGGTCCACGAGGGGGTGGCGCTTCAGAATGGCGATCTGACGCTCAAAAGCGGCCTCGGCGGCAGCGAGGTCGTTGGCTTGCAGATGCTTTGTCCCCTCCATGGAGGGACGCAGATAGAGGCGCGTGGTGAAGATCAGGTAAACGAAAAATACGACCAGCCACACAAGGGCGATCGTCCCTAGGGCGCGTGGGAAGGCCCACCAACGGGCCAGCGCCCCGACCGCATCGATCAGCAGCGGCGGCGCAGCCAGCAGCAACACGCCCAGCAGCCCGCGCCGCCAATCACCGTAGCGGATAGTCATCGGATATCAGGCTCCGCTTGGATAGGGTATAGGTCCGTCCTTGCCGATAGGCGAAGCCCCCTCCCTCAACGCATCGTACCGGAGACGCGCATCGTGCCGTTATCCAATGCAATGAGCGAGAGGCGCACGCGGCTCAAGGCGGCGCTCTCTGCGCCGCTCAGGGCCGAGTGTACAGCGTCGCCCAGCGCCGGCGTGAAGTTGTCCGGAATCTGCAACCCACCGAAGTCTGCGCCGCGTGGGTTGAGGTGGATGACACCGCCGGCATCCAGCGTGGGCTGGAAGGTGATCGTCCCCGCACCGAACTTGCCTTCGCTGTCCTCCATGGCGAGGTCAAGGCGGATTTGGCCCAGTGCGATCTTGGCGCTGCCGCCGCGCACCACCTGATCCCAGCCCTTGAGCTGCAACATGCGCACGATGTAGTCCCCTACCTGCTGCTCGGTAGCGATGATGGTGAACTCACTGCCGGCGGGCAGGGTGTAGGTCACGCCCCAGGCGTGAGCCAGCGTGGCGTTGGGGTCTGTGGTGAGGTCCTGTAAGTTGGGCGGGGTAGGCGTCGGTTGGGGAGTAGGGGGAAGAGGCGTGGAGGGTGTGCCGCTCACAAAGCCGAGGTCGCCGCTGGCGGTGCGGGTAGCAGCCTCGTTCAGGCGGCGGATGTTTTCTGCCAGTCGGTTGTTGCAGCCCGTCGCCAGCACCAGGGTGAGCATCAGGGCCGGCAAGAGGGCGGTCGGTTTGCGGTACGCCATAGTGTACACCTCCTGTAGGGACACGCCACAGCGTATCCCTTAGCGAGGCCCATGATACCACAGGCGCAAGGGGATGGCGAAAGGAGGGACGCGCCATGGCGCGTCCCCACGGCAGTTCCAGATGCGGCGTTCCCTACAGCGTCTCTAGATAGCGGTCCAGTTCCCACTGCGAGACTTGAATGCGGTACTCATCCCACTCGGCGCGTTTGGCTACAAGATACCATTTGTTGATGTGCTCACCAAGCGCATCCATGAGCACCTCATCCGCCTCCAGCTCGGCGATGGCCTCGCCCAGTGTGCCGGGCAAAGTGCCGATGCCCCGCGCCTCAAGGTCCTGCGGTGAGAAGTGGTACACGTCCTCGTTCACCGGCTCCGGCGGCTCCAGGCCGCGCTCTATGCCGTCCAAGCCGGCCCGCAGCATGGCGGCAAAGGCCAGATAGGGGTTGCAGCTGGGGTCAGGACAGCGCAGCTCGATGCGCGTGGCCTGCTCGCGGCCCGGCGCAAAGCGCGGGATGCGGATCAGCGCCGAGCGGTTGATCTGCGCCCAGCACATATACACCGGTGCTTCGTAACCGGGCGTCAACCGCTTATAACTGTTGACGGTCGGCGCGACGATGGCTGTCAGTGCCCGCGCATGGGCAAGCTGCCCTGCAATGAAGCCGTAGGCGATCTTGGAAAGGCAGTAGGGGTCTTGAGCATCGTAGAAAGCATTGCGCCCTGTCCTGATATCCACCAGACTTTGGTGGGTGTGCATCCCCGAGCCGTTGATGCCGAAGATGGGTTTGGGCATGAAGGTGGCATAGACCCCATAGGTGGCGGCAATGGCCTTGACCGTGTACTTGAAGGTCACGGCGTTGTCGGCGGCCGTGAGTGCGTCGGCGTATTCAAAGTCGATCTCGTGCTGGCCGGTGGCCACTTCATGGTGGCTGGCTTCCACCCGCATCCCCATCTGCTCAAGGGCCAGCACGATGTCGCTGCGGATAGATTGCGCCTCGTCCTTTGGCGAAAAGTCGAAGTAGCCGCCCACGTCGTGTGGGATGGGCGAAAGCGGGCGCTCGCTGTTGCGCTTGAAGAGGAAGAACTCCAGCTCCGGGCCGCAGTTGTAGCGGTAGCCCCGCGCTTCGGCGTAAGCAATGGCGCGGCGTAGCACGGCACGCGGATCGCCGAGGAACGGCTCGCCGTCCGGGCGGCGCACATCGCAGATCAGGCGTGCGCGGCGGCGCTCTGCTGAGGTCCAGGGGAGGACGCAGTAAGTGGTCGGATCGGGCATGAGGAACATGTCAGACTCTTGAATGCGGGCGAAGCCTTGGATGCTTGAGCCGTCAAACCATACCCCGCGCTCGAGAGCTTCCTCCAGTTGCCCCAGCGGGATGGTCACGCTTTTGGTAGTGCCCATGATGTCCGTGAACTGGAGGTCCACAAAGCGGACACCATCGGCCTGGGCACGCTCCACAACCTCATGCATGGGTCCCTCCTTTTTTCCACAAAGCAAACCTGCTGTGGGGAAATCCCCCGATTGCCCAAATTGGGGTGAGTTTAGCAGTGATGGCTGTTTTGTCAAGCAGGGGCGCGCAACAAGGCATTCGTTCGGCGTATGCCCATCGCGGGGTTGAGCAAGCGTGGTGTTTCGGTTTACAATCAGAACACCCTCATACTGGGATGATGTGCCCGATGCGCAACGTGATTCAAGCGCTGGCAAACCGACGGGACGTCGCACGGGTGCTGGCCACATGGCCCGACCGTCAGCAATCTCTCATCCGTGATGCGCTGGCGCTGCAGGCCATCCCGGCTCCCTCGTTTGACGAATCCGCCCGCGCACAGGCCGTGCGGGAGCGTTTCGCGGCGCTGGGCCTTGCCGATGTGACTCAGGATGAGGTGGGCAATGTCTACGCCCGCACGCCCGGCTGCGCCGCTGACCGCCGTCCGGCGCTGCTGGTGAGCGCCCATCTGGATACCGTCTTCCCCGTTGAGACCGACCTGACCCCGCGTATAGACGAACAAGCCGGGCGCATTTATGCGCCGGGGTTGGGTGACAACAGCCTGGGGCTGGCCGCTATGATCCACGCTGCGCAGGCCCTTCAGGAGGGCGACGTGCGCCTGCCCGCCGACATCTGGTGGGTGGCGACGGTGGGCGAGGAGGGCCTGGGTGACCTGCGTGGGATGCGCCATGTCTGCGAGCGGCTGGCGGGATATCTCGGCGTGGGGCTTGTGCTGGAGGGGATCGGGCTGGGGCGCGTGTATCACGCCGGATTGGGCGTGCGTCGTCTGCGCGTGACGGTGCGCGGCCCGGGCGGGCATAGCTGGCTGCACGCCGAACGCCCCAGTGCCATCCACCATCTCTTGCGCATGGGTGCGGCGCTGGTGGAAGAAGTCCGTTTGCCGCCGCAGCGACAGGCAGCGTTTAACGTCGGCCTCATTGAGGGCGGTACGTCGGTCAACACCCGCGCGGCGTATGCCAGCTTCTCCTTGGACCTGCGTGCGGTGGATGCTGCCCTGCTGGAGAAATTGGAGACCGATGTACGCGCCGTGATCGCCCGTTTTGAGTCTGCGCCGGGCCTTACCGTCTCCACGGAGCTGGTGGGCAACCGTCCCAGCGCTGCCATCCCTGTCGATCATCCTCTGGTGCAAGCAGCGCGGGCCGTGCTGAGCTACCTGAACTACACCCCTAGCTCGCCGGAGATCGGCTCAACGGATGCCAACGCTCTGCTGGCAGCGGGCATCCCTGCCGTCTGCATTGGTATCACCAGCGGCGGCAATGCGCACACCATTGAGGAGTACATTGACATCGCACCGCTGGCGATCGGGATGCGCCAGCTGGTGCTGCTCATCCTGCTCTCTGTCAAGCACATCAACGAATGGAGCCAGTGGCAAATAGGATAGAGGCAACATGACAGCGTGGAGCATCGGCACAGCGAAGGCGAAGCGCGGCGAGATCACCACCGGTTGGTTCGACGCGGTTGAACTGCCCACTGGCGACTGTGACCGCTTCCCTGTGATCATCGCCCAAGGACGCAGCGAGGGGCCGACTTTTTGGGTCACGGCCAGCATCCACGGTGGGGAGCACAGCGGACTTGTCGCTGCCCAGCGCCTCGCCACACCGGAACTGGTCGCCCGCCTGCGCGGAACGTTGATCATCGTCCCCACCCTTAACCCGGCAGGTTTGCGCACCAAGGAGCGCAGCCCCTACTACCTCATCGGCGACCCCAACCGCCTCTTTCCGGAGCCATGCCGCACTGAACGGCGCGAGGAGGAGAGAAAAGAGGAGGATGGGCCTCCTTCGGCGTTGGAGACAGCCTATCGTCGCTTCTATGAGACGATCGCCGCTACCCAACCCATCGCCCTACTTGACTTGCACACCGCGCAGATCGGCTCCCTGCCCATGATCCTGCGCGACCCCGTGTTTTATACGCGCGGGCGGGGCGGGCTGCGCTCCCGCGCCGAAGCGCAAGCGCTCCACAAGCGCCTTGACACCCTGCTGGATGCTTTCGGTTTCACTGTCATCAACGAGTTTGTGGCCGATTCGTACATCAGCAAGTCGCTGCACCGTTCGGTGAGCGGCGCGGTGCTCAATGGGCTAGGCATCCCCTCGGCGACTGTGGAACTGGGGTCGTGGATGCATGTGGATGCGGGCGTCGTGGAGGCCTGTCTGGCCGGACTGCGCAATGCTCTGCGCTGGGCGGGAATGTTGGACGATGCACCCGAACCGATCGAGGGCATCGCGGTGATCAGGCCGCCCTATGCGGTGCGCCGCCATCAGCATCCCCACGCACCCTATTCGGGCGTCGCCCTGCCGTTGGTGCGCCCCGGCGAGCCGGTGCAGAAAGGTCAGCCCCTCGCGCAGATGGTGGACATCTTTGGCAGGCCGCTGGGCGAGGACAACGGCCTGCTGCGCAGCGCCTACGAGGGCTTTGTCATCGGCTGGCAGCATGGTGTGGTGCGCTATAAGGGTGAGGCGATCATGGCGCTGGCAATTGAGGACACGAGCGAGATGGTGGTGCCTTATCCTTGACGTGAGGGGAAATATCCCCTCTTGCTCTTCGGCCTATTGTGTTGAAGAGCAAAGTCATGATATAAAACTCCTAAGCAACGTGTCCTCCGCCGCCCATTAAAGAAAAAGAAAGGAGCACAACGATGTTTGAAAGTGCGTTTGAGCGGCGAGTGAAGGACCTGGCGCGGCGGGCTGATCTGAAAATCTCCGATCTGTCCTCATCCAGGGCCAAGCTGATTTTCAACGTTGGCGGCCATTCTCAACCCCTCTTCATCATCCCCTACGAGAGCATTTGGGAGTTCTCCTGCCCTAGCATCATTGCCGTGGACGACGCTGACGACATCCCGGCCCCTATCCTGATCACGGTGCTCAAGCAGAATGCCAACGCCACACGGGGGTTCTGGTGCATTGAGCAAATCGGCAGTAAGGAAGTGCTGGAGTGCATGCACAACATCCCTGAGGCGCTCCTGACACCCGAGGAGTTCTACAATATCTGTTGGGGCATCGTCAGGCAGGTTGAAGCCCTTGAGGAGGCTTTCCGCGAGCTGCTGCGGCGCCTGCTGTAACCCCTCTGGCTTTCAAAGCCGAGTGAGCAGTGGGAAACACCTTCACGGGTCGGCGGCTAGGTCCCTATCAGCTTCTGGAGGCAATCGGGCGGGGTGGCATGGGCGTGGTTTACCGCGCCCACCAGCCCAGTATGAGCCGTGATGTGGCCATTAAGCTGATCGATGCGCCGTATGCCCGTCATGCGGCTTTTCTCAGCCGCTTTGAGCGCGAAGTGCAGGCTGTCGCCCACCTCCAGCATCCGCATATCCTGCCCGTCTATGATGTAGGGGTGGCTGCCGGACAACCTTATCTGGTGATGGCCTACCTCTCCGGTGGCACGCTGGCGAGGCGCATCGCGGCGCATCCGGACGGCCTACCGCTGGATGAGGTGGTGCGTCTCACGGCGCAGATCGCCGCCGCGCTGGACCATGCCCATCGGGCGGGCATTATCCACTGCGACCTTAAGCCCGGCAATGTGCTGTTGGATGAGCGGGGCAACGCTTATCTTGCCGATTTCGGTCTGGTGCGTATGGCGCAGGAAGCCGGACTGAGCCGGGGGCGGCAGCCCGGCACGCCTGAGTATATGGCGCCGGAGGTCGCTGCGGGAGCCACACCCAACCCGGCCAGCGACATCTATGCCCTAGGGATGATCGTCTTTGAGATGCTCACCGGACGGCGGCCCTTCCAGCGCGATGAGGACGGGCAGTTGGCGGAACGCACCTTTGTGGACCCCGCTGACGTGCGCCGCTGGCGCCCTGACCTACCGCGCGGGGTAGCTATTGTCGTCCGGCAGGCACTCGGCGCCAGCCCTGAGTCGCGCCCACCGCAAGCGATAGCGTTGGCCCATGCGTTGGCGCGTGCTGCCGGCCTTTTTGTGGCCTATCCGGCCGATCTGCTGCAAGAGGGCGATCCCGAACTGCCACCGGAGGTGCTGGCGCTGACGCCGGTGGATGGGCTGGACACCGATCCGCTGGGGCTGCCCATCCCCCATGCTGAGGCGACTTCCCCCCGAGGTGCATTCAGCGCGGCCCCGCACTCTGCCCTCGTCTGGCGCGGCTCATCACCCCTCACATGGCTGATCGTGGCTGCGCTGGCGGTGCAGTTGGCCGTCCTCTTTGTGCTGATCTCACTCAGTATGTATCAGGCTCCCTTGCCCTGATGCCATCTTGCCCCACGTCGCACGGTGTGGTATACTCCCCTGTAGTATCCACAGGGGAGGTTTGCGCCATGCCCGTCTATGAGTACGTTTGTCCACAGTGTGGCAAGACCTTTGAGAAGCGCGTCAGCTTCAGCGAGTCGGACAAGCGCCAACCTTGCCCGCAGTGCGGCAATGAGCACGCCCGCCGCCGCATTTCGCTTATCGGCGGTGTGTCAGGTGGGGCTGGCCAGACGGGAGTCAGCGCTGCGCCTGCCTGCGGGCCGGTGGGCTGAAGCATCCGTTAGTGCCGGTGCCGTGCGCACCGGTTTTGACCGTTGCGAGGGAGCCGATGGATATTCACTCTCCACAGGCGCGTGAGCGCATCCGCAAGCGCCTGCGCCGCATTGAAGGACAGGTGCGCGGCGTGGCGCGTATGGTCGAGGCAGGCCGCGACTGCCGTGAAATTGTGCAGCAGCTGACGGCGGTGCGTGCTGCTGTGCAGCGGGCCACGCTGGATGTGATGCGCACCTATGCTAGCCAGTGTCTCAGCGACCCGGCGAGCACGGTGAGCCACGAGGAACTGCTGGATTACCTCCTCCGCACACTGGGCTGAATCGCGAAGGGGCGAAAGACGCGAAAAGGCACGAGACCGTTTGCGCGTCTTTCGTGCTTTTTCGCCATTGCGGGTTGACATACGCTTCAGATCGGCTATGCTGGGGTAGCATCACCCATTCCACGGGAAAGTCGGAGCTGCCATGCAGGAATCACTGATCGGCCGGACACTCGGCGGATGCCGCGTGGTGCAGGAACTCAAACGCGGCGGCATGTCCACCATCTATCTAGCCGAACAGCTCTCCCTGGAGCGTCCGGTAGTGCTGAAGGTGCTCTCACCGCAGCTCCTAAACGACCCTACCTTTATCGAGCGCTTCACCCGCGAGGTGGCGATCACGGCGCGCCTGCAGCATCCGCACATCGTCCCCATCTACGATTTCGGCGAACAGGACGGCTTGCCCTACATCGTGATGGCTTACATCTCCGGCGGCTCGCTGGAGGACCTGCTGGCGCTGGGACCCCTGTCGCTTGGGATGGCGGCACGCATCACCCGGCAGGTGGCGCAAGCGCTGGACTTTGCACACGGTATGGGCGTTATCCACCGCGACGTGAAGCCCGCCAACATCCTGCTGGATGCCCAACAAAACGCCGTCCTCACCGATTTCGGCATCGCCAAAATCATCGCCGATACGCAGGAGATCACACGCGGTGCGTTGGTGGGAACACCCTCCTATCTGGCGCCCGAGATGATCGCCGAGAAACCGGAGATCACCCCGGCCGCCGACATCTACGGGCTAGGGGTGACGCTCTTCCGTATGCTCACCGGCGAACTGCCCTTCCCGGCCCAGACGGCGGTGCAGATGATGTGGGCGCACGTCAACGAGCCTGCGCCGTTGGCCTCCTCCCTGCGCTCTGACCTGCCGGAGGGCGTGGACGCTGTGCTCCAGAAGGCGCTGGCCAAAGCGCCCTCCGACCGCTATGCGACGGCGATGGACATGGCCCTCGACCTTGAGGCAGTGGCGCATGGGCGTGAGCCGGATATTGCCGTTGCGCGTCCTGCTCCCCGCATCGTTGCGGCACCCCGTGAGGCTGTCCAGCGGTTGGAGGACGCCGTGCGCCGTGTTATCGATCAGGTGGTCAAGATTTCACGGCCCGACGGCGGCACGGGCGGTGGCATCTATCTGCCCGGCGACCGCATCCTCACCTGCTTGCATGTGGTAGACGGCGCACCCGGCCTGTATGTGCGCTTCCGCACCGGCGAGCAGATTGAGGCGGACCTTGTCGCCGCCGACCGCACGCTGGACTTGGCACTGCTGCGGCTACGCGCCACGCCTACCTCGCTCAGTGCAGAGCGGTTGGATGGCCTTCGCATTGAGGCACACGAAGCGGACCTCGGCGAGCCGCTGGCGGCCAT
>DAOTYL010000198.1:0-7900 GCA_034434955.1 Anaerolineae bacterium
TTCAGCAGTGGCCCTGATGACCGCCGTGTGGACATCCATGTGCTCAACTTCTCGCGCTTGGTGCTTTTACGGGAGGAGATGGAACGTCACGGCGATCGCTCCAAGCCGCTGTGGGTCAGCCAATTCGGATGGGATGCGCGGCAGGTCACACCCGAGCGGCAGGCAGCTTGGACGGTGGCTGCTTATCAACGCGCCCTCACCGAATGGCCCTGGAGCGGGGCGCTGATTTTGGACGGCTGGCAGCCGGAAGCTCCATCTGACGATCCGCGCTGGGGCTTTGCACTACGCAGGCCGGATGGCACGCTCTCCCCCACTGCTGAAGCCATCCACACGCAGGCGGAATCGTTCAATATGGCGCTGTGGCCGGGCATTTACGCACCCACTCATCCCCTCCTTTCCTACAGCGGCGATTGGCGATTCTCGGCGTTGGGGGCGGATTTCAGTCAGCAGGGCAACAGCGCTGTAGATGTGCCGTTTGTGGGCGACACATTCGCCCTTATCGTACGCCGTGATAACCTTCAGGCCTATTTATATGTCACGGTGGATGGGCAACCGCCGCGCCTCCTGCCTCAAGATGAGGAGGGTGCATATCTCACCCTTACCTCGCCCGATTATCAGCCGCGCATAGAGATGCTGCCCATTGTGGCTGGTCTGGACGCAGACCGCCGGCATATGGCGCACATAGAGGCGAGATACGGTTGGACTCGGTGGGCAGTGGCAGGGTTTGCGGTGGGCCGCCACATCGACACAACCGCCCCTGATGTGCTGGCTGCTACACTGGCTGCTTTGAGCATTGGTTTGATCGCCGCGGCGCTGTGGCTCGGGCAGGGGCTGCGCTGGAGTATCCTTCTCCAGCGGGCTGGCGTTGGGCTGGTCACACGGTTGGGCGACGCCCTGCACCTGATGCTCTCGCTTGGGACGGTGCTGGCGGTGTGGGTCGGCGCGGCGCTGACGTGGGGTGGCTTCGTGCCCAACTTGCTGCGGCGGGTTGGCGAGGGGCCATCGCTGATCATCACGGCCCTTACGGCGGGCCTGTTCTACTTCTCGCCGGGGTTAGTGTTGACGTTTGCTGCGCTGGCGCTGCTCTTCGTGTTGATCTACGCCAAGCCGAGCATCGGGTTGGCGCTGATAGCGGCTTTTGCTCCCTACTACCTAATGCCGCGCCCGCTGTTCGACAAAATGTTGAGCCTTGTGGAGACCATCAGCTTGCTGACGTTGGTCGCTTGGGCGATCCACATCGCTGCGGCGCAGAGCAAGAAAGGTTGGCCAACTCCCGCCGCCTTGTGGCGTCGGATGACGGCGCTCGATAAGGCACTGGCGCTATTCGTAGGCCTTGCCGTTGTCTCGCTAAGTTGGGCCGATCTAGTGGGTGTGGCCTTTACCGACCTGCGGCAGGTGGTGATCGAGCCACTTGTGGTGTATTTGGTGCTGCGCACGATGCCGCTCACGCCGCGCGAACGTTGGCGCATAGTGGACTTGCTGATCCTGACAGGGGTGATCGTGGCGCTGGTAGGGTTGGTTCAGGTTGCCACCGGCACCAATGTTATCCTTGCTGAAGGTGGGATACCGCGCCTGCGCAGCGTGTATAACTCGCCCAACAATGCGGCGCTGTTCCTCGGTCGGCTGGTCCCTATCGCCGTCGCCGTTGCCCTCATCGGAGGCAACCGCTGGCGGCGCTGGCTGTACGGCGCGGCGGGCGTGGTGATGCTTGTCGCCACCGTGTGGACATTCTCCAAAGGTGCGCTCCTGTTGGGCCTGCCTGTTGGATTGGCATTGGTGATCATCCTGTGGGCCGGACGCAGGGGGCTGATCGCAGCAGTGGTCGGTATGGTGCTGGAAGCGCTAGCGCTGATCCCGCTCTCACGCCTGCCGCGCTTCAGTGGGTTGGTAGATTTCGCCAGCGGCACCAGCACCACGTTTTTCCGCCTCAACCTGTGGCGCAGCACCCTGCGCATGTTGCGCGATCATCCGATTACCGGCGTGGGCATGGATCAGTTCCTCTACCAGTATCGGGGACGTTACATCCTTCCCGCTGCTTGGCGAGAACCCGATCTCAGCCAGCCGCACAATTTCCTGCTCAACTATTGGGTACGGCTGGGCATCTTGGGGCTGATGGTGGGGATATGGATACAGGTCGCCTTTTGGCGTATGGCATGGCATACGCAGCATTCTCTGCGCGGCGCTGACAGCGCTGCGCGAGCGCTGGCCGTAGGGCTGATGGGCAGCATGGCGGCGATGGTCGCGCACGGCATGGTGGATGAAGCGCACTTCGTTGTTGATCTGGCGTTTGTCTTCTTTATGACGCTGGGACTGATGCATCAGCTATACGAGGAGGCGGAGCATGGAAATCCTCATCAACGGGCGGACGTTGCGTCTGGTTGAGGGCGACATCACCGATCTGGATACAGATGCTATTGTCAACGCAGCCAACAGCGATCTGGAGTTGGGCGGCGGAGTAGCGGGGGCGATCCGCCGTAAGGGTGGGCCCAGCATTCAGCAGGAGTGCGACCGCATCGGCCATTGTGCTGTCGGCGATGCTGTCATCACCGGCGGCGGTAAGCTGAAGGCGCGCTATGTGATCCACGCGGTGGGGCCTTATGGCAACGATCCCAACGCTGAAGCCCTACTCGCCAGTGCCACGCGGCGTAGTCTGGAAGTGGCAGATGAGAACGGTCTCAAGTCCATCGCTTTCCCCGCTATCTCATCTGGCATCTTCGGCTATCCAATTGACAGGTGTGCACAGGTCATGCTTTCAACCGTGCGGCATTACTTGCAAAACGCTGACACAGGCCTTCGTTTGGTGGTATTCTGCTTATACGGACAAGCTGCGTTTGACGTTTTCGCGGCGGAGCTCCAGCGGCAGGTCAGTGCAGCACCTAGATGAACGAATGTTAGAATGCAGGGCACGATGAGGGTTGGCGAGGGAACTGCGCAGCTGACGCTCTACACGCACGATCCCCGCGAGACCGAGCATTTGGGGGAGCGCTTAGGCCGCTTACTGTTGCCCGGCGATGTGCTGTGTCTCTCCGGCAATCTTGGCACGGGCAAAACCTGCCTCGTGCGTGGCCTGGCGCGTGGATGGGGGGCGTCCCAGCTGGCGACCAGCCCCACCTTCACGCTGGTCAATGAGTACCGGCGCACCCGCGATGAGCAGCGCTTCTATCACATGGACTGCTATCGTCTCTCTGGTGCGGTGGAGGCCCAGACCACCGCGCTGGATGACATCCTTGATGCGCCGGGCGTGCTGGTGATCGAGTGGCCGGAGCGCATCGCGCTGGCGTTGCCGCAAGACTGCCTCTGGATTGAGATCCGCGACCTAGGAGGGGACGATCGCGAGTTCCGCCTCACGGCGCGGGGGGCGCGGGGGGAGGTCCTTCTCCGCGCCTTGAGCGAATAGCCGTTGAGAGGGACTTCACTCCTCACCCCATCTGCTGCGCCAGAATGTCTGCAATGCGTTCTGCGGCATGACCATCGCCGAAAGGTGAGACAGCGTTGGCCATCGCAGCATAGGCGGCCGGATTGCGCAGCAATTCCTCCGTTGCGGCAACAATAGTGGCCGTATCCGTCCCTACCAGCCGCGCTGTGCCCGCCTCAATGGCCTCCGGACGCTCGGTAGTGGTGCGCATCACGAGCACAGGCTTGCCCAACGCCGGTGCCTCCTCCTGGATGCCGCCCGAATCGGTGAGGATCAGCGTAGAGCGGCTCATCAGGTGGGCAAAATCCGGATAAGGCAAGGGGTCGATCAGGTGCACACGCTCCACGCCGCTCAGGATGCGGTAAACCGGCTCTTGCACGTTGGGATTGAGGTGCACCGGATAGATCAAGCGCACATCCGGGTTGCGTTGGGCGATTTGGTGCAAAGCATGGCAGATGGCTTCAAAGTCGGGGCCGAAGCTTTCGCGGCGATGTGCCGTGATCAGGATTAGGCGCTCATCCGGACGATCCAGCGGCACATTCAGGCGCAGCTCGTGGGGCTGGGCGACTGTCCATTGCAGGGCGTCGATCACCGTATTGCCCGTCACATAGATCGAGGCGGGGTTAACGCCTTCCTCCAGCAGTGCCTGCCGCGCCCTCTCCGTAGGCGCAAAGTTATAGGTTGCCATGACGCTGATGAGGTGGCGGTTGACCTCTTCGGGGAAGGGGTTGTAAAGGTTGCGGGTGCGTAAGCCGGCCTCCACATGTCCTACCGGTGTGCGCAGGTAGAAGGCGGCCATTGCCGTTGCCATAGCGGTAGTGGTATCGCCCTGCGTGAGCACTACATCCGGCGTAACTTGCGCGATGACCTCTGTGATGCCCTCCAAGGCGCGGGCGGTGAGGGCGGCTAGCGTCTGATTGGGCTGCATGAGGTCCAGATCGTAATCCGGCCTGATGCTGAACCAGTTCAGCACCTGATCCAGCATCTCGCGGTGCTGGGCTGTGACACAGGTCACCACCTCAAACTCAGTGCGCTCGCCGAGCACACGCACCAGTGGAGCCATTTTGATGGCCTCTGGGCGGGTCCCAAACACCAACAGGACGCGGGGCATGGGCCTCCTTATACAACGAGGTGCTTACATCTGGCTCTGGCTCGCTGCGAAGGTCTGCGCCATGGCAATACGCTCGGCGATGGGCGGGTGGCTGTAGAATAGGATCACCACCCAGCGCTCTGGGTCGGCCTCGCCGAGGTTCTGGTTGGCAAGGCGCGTCATAGCATCTGTGAAGGCAGCAGGCTTGCGGGTCGCCTCCAGCGCGTAGCGGTCGGCCAGGCGCTCACGCCAACGTGAGAAGGCGTTGCCCAACGGCATGGCGATCAACCCAATGGCGCCCAGCGTCAGTCCCAAAATCGGCAGCCCTGCCACATCAGCGATCTCACGCAAGCCGAAAATACCCACACTCCAACGCAGGATGAGGTGTGCTACCCAGAAGCTTACCAATGTCAGCAGTGAGTTGACGGCGATCAGCCATACCATATCGCGATGGACAAAGTGCGCCAGCTCGTGAGCCAGCACGGTTTCGATCTCGTCAGGGGTGAACTCATCTAGCAGCGTGTCGCCCAACACAATGCGGCGTGTGGCGCCGAGGCCCATCACCGCGGCGTTGGCGCTTCTCGTGCGTGTGCTCATGTCAAAGCGATAGACTCCCCTCACCCTTGTTCCGGCTCGCTTGGCGAGGGCCAACAGCCGCTGCGAGAGGTCTTCATCCTCCAGTGGCGTGAACTTATAGAACAAGGGGGCGATCAGGATAGGGGCAAGGATGGAAAGCACAACGGTGAAGAAGAGCATCACCACCGCTGCGTACAGCCACCACAGATCGGGCGCGGTGCGCAGCAGCCAGTAGACGGTTTCCAGCAGTAGCACGCCTAGCACGGCGGAGATCGCCAGCCCCTTGATCTGATCACTGATCCAGTGGGGGAACGTCTGGGTACTCTGGCCGTAGCGGTGGGGCAGCACAAAACCGCTGTAGTATGCAAGCGGCAGGTCGATCAGCAGATAGGGAGCGCCGAAAGCGAAGGCGTAGATCGGCACGGCGAGAAACGGGCTGGATGTGATACTGTCTACCCATCCGCGCAGTGCGACGTTCCAACCTGTGGCGACCCACACCACGAGGTATGCCCCGCCCAGCAAGAGGTCGAGCAGCAGCAGGCGGCGGCTGATGCGGGCATATTCTTTGGCCTTCTTCTGGCGCTCTGCATCCAAAACGACAGCAGGTGAAGGTTCGCTCATGGATCGGCTCCGGCACTCTCTGTGCGCGTCGGGATTGTAGCCCATCGCTACGTGTGGTACAAACGTTGTGCTCAGGTTATAGGGTTGGGATGGAGGATGTATGTACGTCGATGCCATCACGGTGACAGCGGTGGCCGATGAACTGGGTCAAAAAGTGGTCGGCGGCCGTGTGCAGGATGCGGTGGAGGTAGACGGGCAGACCGTTGGCTTCGAGATTTACGCACATGGAAGGCGCCATTACCTGCTGGCTTCTGCTGATGCGGAGACGGCACGCTGTCACCTTGTCTCCGGCAGACTGCGGCGAGGTGTTGAGCATTCCTCCCCTCTGGGGTTGTTGCTCAGAAAGTATGTTGAAGGGGCACAGCTGGTGGCTGTGCGGCAACCGCCCTGGGAACGTATCCTACATCTGGATTTCTCCGGCGAGAACGGCGAGACGCGCCTCATCGTGGAGATGATGGGCAACCGCAGCAACATCATCCTCACTGTTGAGGATGAGATACTGGACAGCATCAAGCGTGTGAAGCCGGAGCAGAACCGCTACCGTGTCATCCTGCCCGGCAAACCCTATGTGCCCCCGCCGCCGCAGGGCAAAGTGCGTCCGGAAGAGGTTACGCCATCCATGCTCAGCAACTTTCTTGGACAAAGCCCGGATGCGCCTGCTTGGCGCGTATTAGTAGACCACGTCGCCGGCATCAGTCCGCTCTTTGCCCGCGAGGCCGTGTACTTTGCTTCCGGCGATCCGGAAGCTCTTGCTTTTGACGTGGAAGCCGGCATGGTCCATGCGGCGTTTGCCCAACGCCTCGCCGAGGTTCAACGCAGGGAATGGTCGCCCTGTGTAGTGCCATTGGTAGAAGGAACAGGATATAGGGCTTTCGCTGCCTACCGCCTCACGCATCTGGAAGGCTGGCAGCCGGTAGAGAGCATCAGCGCGGCAATGGCAGCCTACTTTGGTGCGCTGGTGGGCGAGGACGCCTACGCTCCGGCCAAACGGCAGGTGCAAATGCAGATAGACGAGGCGCTGGCGCGGGTGCGGCGCAAAGTTGAAGCGTTGGAGCGTGAGCTGGCCAGCGCAGAGGAGATCGAGACGTTGCGCAAAAAGGGTGAACTGCTGCTGGCTTATGGGCCAGCACTCAAACGCGGCCAGCGGGTTCTGCGTGCCCAGTATGACCCCGATGGGCCGCTGATGGAGATCGAGATAGACCCCACTCTTACGGCAGTTGAGAATGCACGGCGCTATTTTGAGCGCTATGAGAAGGCCAAGCGTGCCGGTGCTGATGTGCCTGCCTTGCTTGCCAAAACGCAGCAGGAAGCGGCGTACCTAGAGCAACTGGCAACCGACCTGCAGCTAGCCGAGAGTTGGCCTGAGATTGACGCCGTCCGCGAATCGTTGCAGGAAAGTGGCCACTGGCGCGGGGCGCCCATGCGGGGGCCGCGCGGGGGGAAGCCGGGCATCCGGCGCATCGTCACTGATGACGGATTCGTGATCCTGATCGGGCGTAATGCAGCCCAGAATCACGCCCTCATCACTGAATGTTCGGCAGCGGGTGATCTGTGGCTGCATGCCCGCGACTTACCGGGCGGACATGTGATCGTCAAGAACGATGGACGCCCTATTCCCGATGAGGTGGTACGGCGGGCTGCAGAGCTGGCTGCCTACTACTCCGCCAGGCGCGAAAGCGCTTCGGTGGAGGTCATCGTCACCGAGCGGCGTTATGTGCGTCCCGTCAAGGGTGGCAAGCCCGGCATGGTGACCTACCGCAAGGAGCGCACGCTCTCTGTAACGCCCCGCCGGTAGGGAAAGTATGGCATGGGTATCCCTACCCCCCTTGCGCTGCGTAGGCTGCCTCTACATGGGGGATGATAGCAGACCAGTCGTAACACTGGCGCACCAGCCGCGCCGCGTTCGTCCCCATATCTTTGCGGCGGTCCTCGTCGTATAGCAGAGCAAGCACGGCCTGGGCAAACGCAGCAGGCGAGTCGGCCAACAGCAGATGTTCGCCCTCACGCACGTCAATCCCCTCCGCACCCAGCCGCGTGCTGACGACCGCGCGGCCCATCGCCATGGCTTCTAGCAGTTTCAGACGTGTGCCGCTTCCCATGCGCAGCGGCGCAACGTATACATCGGCGGCGGCAAGATAGGGTTGGATGTGGGGCACGGCGCCTGTGAGGAGAATGCCTGGTCTGCCGCGCAGCGCATC
>DAOTYL010000199.1:0-5922 GCA_034434955.1 Anaerolineae bacterium
GAGTTTGAGCGCATGACCAACGCCGCCGGCCCAACGGGCGGCAAGGTGGTGCTGCGCGATGGCGTCACCGAGCCGCAGAGCGTGGCCATCATCCACTGTGTGGGCAGCCGCGACAAAAACTACAACGCCTACTGCTCGGCCATCTGCTGTATGGCAGCGCTCAAGTTCGGCCATCTGGTCAAGGAGAAGACCAACGCCGAAGTCTACAGCTTCTACATTGATATCCGCACCGCCTTCAAGGACTACGAGGAGTTCTACAACCGTCTGCTGGAAGAGGGGATGCACTTCATCCGTGGCCGTGTGGCGGAGGTGACCGATGCTGCCCGCCTGCCGGGCGAAGAGGGCAAGCTGATCGTGCAGGTGGAGGACACCCTGATCGGCAAGCAGCGCCGCATTCCGGTGGATATGGTGATCCTCATGGCCGCCATCGAGCCGCGCCACGACGCCCAAGAGGTCGCCCATAAGTTCGGCATCGGCTGCTCGGAGGCGGGCTTCTTCACCGAGCGCCATCCCAAGCTGGACCCGGTGGCCACCATGACCGACGGCATCTTCATCGCTGGGGCCTGCCAAGGGCCGAAGGACATCCCGGCCAGCGTGGGCCAAGGGGCAGCGGCGGCCGCCCGTGTGCTGACCCTTATCGGCCAGGGGCAGATTGAGATCGAGCCGGTGCGTGCCCAGATTGACGAAGAGCGTTGCTCCGGCTGCCGCATCTGCAACAACCTGTGCCCCTACAGCGCCATTGACTACATTGAAGACCTCGGCGTCAGCCGCGTCAACCCCGCCCTCTGCAAAGGGTGCGGCACGTGCGTGGCAGCTTGCCCCAGTCAGGTTATCACGGGCCAGCACTTCACCTTTGAGTCGATCATGGCGCAGATTGAGGGCATCCTCTACGACGTGCGCGATGGCGCTGGCCGCCTGACCACGCCGGAATTGGTGGAAGCAAAATAGGAGGGACGCCTCAAATGCCAGAACAGGATTACACCCAGATCAACCCCGCCTGGGGCGGGCGTAGCCCCGTGATTGTGGGCTTCCTCTGCAACTGGTGTTCGTACCGCGCTGCCGATCTCGCCGGAACGAGCCGCTTTGGCTATCCGGCTACCCTGCGCGACATCCGCATCATGTGCACGGGGCGCTTTGATCCCACCTTTGCTATCAAGGCGCTGCGCGAAGGGGCCGATGGCGTCCTTATCATGGGCTGCCATCCCGGCCAATGCCACTACGCCGAGGGCAACTACAAGGCTTTGCGCCGCGTTGCCCTCCTGCGCCGCACCCTCGCCCAGCTCGGCGTCCACCCCGACCGCATCCGGCTGGCCTGGGCTTCGGCAGCGCAGGGAACGCTCTTCACGCAGGTTGTCACCGAGATGACCGAGCGCATTGCCGCTCTTGGCCCTCTGCAATGGCGCGACACTATTGAAGACCTTGCCCCTCGTACCCCTTCGCCTGAAGCTGAGGAGGTCGCCCATGGCTGATCAAGGCAAACCCAAACTGGCACTTTACTGGGCCTCCTCTTGCGGTGGCTGTGAGATCGCCGTGCTGGCCATCCATGAGAAAATCCTCGATGTGGCTGCTGCCTTTGACGTTGTCTTCTGGCCCTGCGTGATGGACTTCAAGGTAGCCGATGTGGAGGCCATGCCCGACGGCTCCATTGACGTGTGCCTCTTCAACGGGGCCATCCGCAACGATGAGAACGCCCACATGGCGCACCTCTTGCGGCGCAAGAGCAAGGTGCTTGTCGCCTACGGTAGCTGCGCGATGGAAGGCTGCATCCCCGGCCTCGCTAACTTCACCGACCGCGAGCACATGATGCAGTTCATCTACCACGACTCGCCCAGCACCTACAACCCTGAGGGGATCGAGCCGCAGACCCACACCGAGGTGCCGGAGGGTGTGCTCACACTGCCTGCCTTCTGGAATACGGTGCGCACGCTCGATCAGATTGTGCCGGTGGACTACTACCTGCCCGGCTGCCCGCCGGAGGCTAAGTGGACAGAGGCAGCGGTCAACGCCATCCTCTCCGGCCAGCTTCCGCCGCCCGGCTCGGTCATCGGCATGGATGTCACCGTGTGCGATGAGTGCCCGCGCACCCGCCACGAGAAGAAGATCAAGCGCTTCTACCGTCCCTATGAGATCGTCCCCGATCCGGATACTTGCCTGCTGGAGCAGGGGCTGTTCTGCGCCGGTATCGCCACCCGTGCCGGCTGCGGGGCGCTCTGCCCACAAGTCAATATGGGCTGCCGGGGATGCTACGGTCCCAACGAGGGCGTTGTGGACGGTGGAGCCAAGCTCATCTCTGCGTTGGGTTCGGTGCTCGACGCCAACACGCCGGAGGAGATCGACGCCATTCTGGATACGCTGCCCGATCCGGCGGGCTACTTCTATCGTTTTGGCCTAGCCCGCTCGCTCCTGCAGCGCACGCGGCTGGCGCAGGAAGATGGGCATAAGGTGGCGGTTCCTTTTGAAGAAGTGCCGCGCCTTGATCCCAGCCTAAAAGACTAGGAGGCCGATCATGTCTGCTCCCATATTGCAACGCATCACCATCGACCCCATTACGCGCCTAGAGGGGCACGGCAAGATCGAGATCTTCCTTGATGCAGCGGGCGAGGTGGCCAACGTCTACTTCCAGATACCTGAACTGCGCGGCTTTGAGGTCTTCTGCTTGGGTCGTCCTGCTGAGGAGATGCCGCGCATCACCAACCGCATCTGCGGCGTCTGCCCCGAGGCGCACCATATGGCTGCCGCCAAGGCGCTGGATATGCTCTTCCACGCCGATCCACCCCCGGCAGGCAAGAAGTTGCGTGAGCTGTTCTACAGCGCCTTCTACGTCACCGACCACACCACGCACTTCTACGCGCTGGGCGGCCCGGACTTCGTCGTGGGGCCAGATGCGCCCAAAGCCGAGCGCAACATCCTCGGCGTGGTGGCCAAGGTGGGCCTTGAGGCGGGGATGAAGGTCATCAACACCCGCAAATACAACCACGAGGTGATCAAGATCATCGGTGGGCGGGCCATCCATCCTGTGGCTGCCCTCCCGGGTGGCATGAGCAAGGCCATCAACGAGGAGGAGCGCCAGTTCATTGAGAAAGTGGCCCGCGACAACGTTGAGTTTGCCCTCTGGTCGCTAGAGGTCTTTGACCAGATCGTGCTGAAGAACAGCGCCTACGTGGACCTCATCCTCAGCGATGGCTACACCCAGCGCGTCTACTACATGGGCCTTGTGGACGCCAACAACCACGTCAACTTCTATGACGGCATGGTGCGTGTAGTCGGCCCGGACGGCGCGGAGTTTGTCAAGTATGCGCCGCATGAATATACGGAGCATATCGCCGAGCACGTTGAGCCGTACTCCTACCTCAAGTATCCCTACCTGCGGCGCATCGGCTGGAAGGGCTTTGTAGATGGACCGGACTCCGGCATGTACTGCGCCACACCGCTCAGCCGCCTCAACGCTGCCGACGGCATGGCTACTCCACGCGCTCAAGAGGCCTATGAGAAGTTCTATGCCACGCTGGGCGGCAAGCCGGTGCATCACACCTTGGCGACCCACTGGGCGCGGCTGATCGAGCTGCTCTATGCTGCCGAGCGCATGTTGGAGTTGGCTACCGATCCGGAGATCACCAGCCCCAACGTGCGCACCATCCCCACCGAGACGCCCACCTGGGGCGTGGGTACGGTCGAAGCGCCGCGCGGCACCCTCACCCATCACTACGAGACCGACGAGCGGGGCATCCTGACCAAGGTGAACCTCATCGTGGGCACTACCAACAACTTCGCTCCCATCACCCTCAGCATCAAGAAGGCGGCACAGGCGGTGATCCACAATGGCGTGGTCAACGATGGCATCCTCAACATGGTAGAGATGGCCTTCCGCAGCTACGACCCATGCTTCAGCTGCGCCACGCACTCCCTGCCCGGCCAGATGCCGCTGGAGGTGATCGTGCGCGACGCCGACGGCAACATTGTGGATCGTCGCACACAGAACATCGCTCGTTAGGCCCAGCTACTGGGCAGGGGACCGGCCCGGATCAGTCGCAGCGCTGGTCCGGGCCGGTTGGGAATATGGCGGCGCATGAAGACCCTTGTTATCGGATTGGGCAACCCTCTCCTCGCCGACGACGGCGTAGGGGTTTATGCGGCGCGTCTGCTCAGGCGTGTCCTGCCGCCTGACGCCGAGGTGGACGTGCTGGAATTGGCCGTCGGCGGGCTGGAGCTGATGGAAGCCATGATCGGCTATCGGCGCGTCATCCTGCTGGATGCCCTCTGGTCGCCTGATGGCGAAGTGGGGCAGGTGGTGCACTTCCACGCCGGCCATCTGCCCGATACCATGCACTCCGCCAGTGCCCACGATGCCGACCTCCCGACGGCGCTGCGCGTGGGACGGCGCTTAGGAGCGCTTCTCCCCGCTGATGAGGACATCCACATCGTTGCCGTTAAAGCGCGTGAGGTGCTCACCTTCAGCCAGACGCTCACGCCCGCCGTTGCTGAAGCCATCCCTCAAGTTGTTCGCCTTGTACTTGACCTCCTAGGCTGCGCTCCGGCGCTTGACCCCTACGATGTGCCTTTTATATCCATCGGAGGTTGGGATGATCTCGCCTGAAACTTTACGCCGCTACTCCTTCTTCGCTGCTTTGGACCCCGCCACGCTGAAAGAGATCGCCATGCTGAGCAGCGAAGTTGCCTTTCAAGCAGGGGAGTGGCTCTTCCATCAGGGCGACCCTGCCGAAGCGTTCTATCTGATCCTCGAGGGCGCGGTTGACCTTCAGCTCAACCTAGACGAGGCAGGAACCCGCCGTGTTGACATGTGCAGGTTGGTTGAGGGAGACGTGGTGGGCTGGTCAGCGCTGGTGGAACCCCACGTCTATACGCTGGGAGCGGTGGCCTCCAGCGCGACTCGACTGGCCAAGCTGGACGGCGCCGCTATGCGCGACCTGATGAACCGCGAACCCGCAGTCGGCTACCAGATCATGCAGCGTCTCTCCAGAGTGTTGGCGCAGCGGCTGACCAATATGCGTGTGCGTTTTGCCAGCTTCACCCCCTGAATCCGATCCTCCCCTTTTG
Organism: Anaerolineae bacterium; assembly: GCA_034434955.1. Classification (GTDB taxonomy): domain Bacteria; phylum Chloroflexota; class Anaerolineae; order Aggregatilineales; family UBA3940; genus DAOTYL01. Next base: position 5,056 of record DAOTYL010000199.1, read on the forward strand.
CGCTTGCAGTGCTGCGTTTCGCCCCTTGTTGGCTGCAACAGGCCAGCATGGGGTATTCTTTTGTGTAGGGCACGCCGTCTGAAGGATCGTCGCGGAGGGGGGCGGTGCAATTGGGGACAAAACGGCAGGTCAAAATGCACGGTGGGGGTTGGTTCGTTTACTTTCGCGCCGATGAAGAGGTTACGGCACAGGTCACCTGGCCCCTGCTGAAGCGTGTGCTGGGTTATGCCTGGCCCTATCGCTGGGGCCTGCTGTTGATGCTGATCACCATCCTCATCGGCGCCGGGCTGGGGCTGCTCACGCCGCTCATCCTGCGCGACCTGATTGACCGCACCCTACCGCAGGGGGATGTGCCCCGTCTAAACCTCTTGGCGTTGGGGTTGATCGCCATCCCCTTGCTGGGCGGAGCGATCAGCGTCTTCCAGCGCAGGCTCAGCGCCTCCATCGGCGAGGGCGTGATTTACGATCTGCGCGTCAGCCTCTACCGTCATCTGCAACGCATGTCTCTGCACTTCTTCACCCATACCCGCGTCGGCGAATTAATGAGCCGCCTCAATAACGATGTTGTGGGGGCACAGCGGGCCATCAGCAATACCATCGTGGAGATCGTCACCAATTTGGTGCAGGTCGCGGCGACATTGACCGTCATGCTCTCGCTGGAGTGGCGGCTGACGGCCATCGGGCTGCTGGTACTGCCACTGTTTATCGTGGCCGGGCGGCGTTTGGGCAACCACCTGCGCGACATCCAACGCGAGGCGATGGACCTCAACGCCCAGATGAACGCCATGATGCACGAGACGCTCAACATCAGCGGGGCGCTGCTGGTCAAACTGTTCGGGCGTTGGTCTACCGAAGTTGACCGCTTCA
>DAOTYL010000200.1:0-16073 GCA_034434955.1 Anaerolineae bacterium
AGGTCCGGGCCGTTGGGATAGGTGATGCCGAAGCGTTCTATATAGGCCAGCGCTTTCTCTTCGCTGTCCACATAGTCCACACCGAGGAACATCACGCCCTCATCACGGTAGGCTTCCCAGGCGGCCTGGAGGTCGGGCGCTTCCTCTTCACACGGCCCGCACCAACTGGCCCAGAAATTGATCACCACCACGCGCCCACGCAGCTCGGAGAGTGTGTACTGCTCCCCGTCAAAGGTGGTGAGGGTGAAATCGGGGGCCTTGCCCGATGTAGGTTGGCTGGCAAAGGCGTTGATCAGCCCCAGCGCCAGGAAGATCAGCACCAACCCGACCACCACCCATACCACGATGCGCCCCCAGCGCAGGCCGCGCTTCTCAGCGGCGGCGGGAGCGGTCTGCTCGTTGACGGCCGTATCACTCATGGGTCCTGTCCTTCAATCTAGCCCGCCCGTGTGAGCCTCATCCCCTTCCCCTCCGCTTGATCAAGAGAGTAGCAGCAGGGGAAGACAGGGGGCTAGCCCGCAAACTCCTGCAGATCGCGCTCTAGGCGGGCAACGTATTCGGGATCGAGATCGTCATACTGCAAGGCGGCCTGCCGAGGCGCAGCCTGCGCGGCCAACGCGCCGGGGGCCATGCGCCGCAAGGTGATGACCAGCACCACTGCGCCGCCGACCACCCCTGCCAGCGGTAGCACCCACAGCAGGAGGTCAAAGCCGCGTGCCTCCGGTGTAGCCAGCACCTGCCGACCGTAGCGCTCCACAAAGTAGGCTTTGATCTCGGCCTCGCTGCGCCCTTCTTCCAGCATGGTGCGGATTTCGTCGCGCCAATCGGCGCAGGCCTTTGTCCCGCATACGTCCAACGGGACGTTCTCACACACCGGGCAGTACAACTGCTCGGCGATGGCGTTCACGTCGTCGTCGGTCACGCCCTGATCGGGCGGCGGCGTCGGCTCGCCATCCTGCGCCAGCGCAGGCCCCGCGCCGAGCAGCATCCCCGCCACCAGCATTATCACAGCCAGCCAGCCCGCCCATCTCATCTTTCGCGCCATGCTACCCATCCCATAGAGCCTATAACCCCCCACCCCTGCCCCCTCCCCCACTCGGCGGCTGCGCCGCCGGGAGGGAGGGGAATGCTCACTGCGGCGATCCTGCTCCCTTCCCCCCTTGAATGGGGGGAAGGGCTGGGGTTAGGGGGTGGGGGTTCCACTTTCAACTTTTAACTTTCAACTTTCAACTTTCAACTCTGCACTTGCCACCTTGCGCGGCTCGTACTCCGCCAGCGGGCTGTGCAGCGCCACGCGCCCGGTGCGCCAGCGCACCCACAGCGCGATCAGTGCGCAGCCCAGCAGCATCACGAGGATGCCCAGCAGCCCGCCCTCCGGCCCGAACGCGCCGCCCGTCCAGAGGTCAGGGCCGCCCTGCTCGATGCCGATGAAGGTCGCAGCGCGGTAGTCGCCGCCGCTGACCGGGAAGCCGAACACGTTGCCCTGAAAGAAGTTCCACGCGATGTGCAGCCCGATCGGGATGGCCAGCTCGCCCGTCAGCACGTAGCCCAGCGCAAGCTGCACGCCCGCCAGTATCAGGTTGATCGTGCTGAAGGTCGTGGCGTTCGGATTGGCGGCGTGCAGCAGCCCGAAGCCCACCGACGAGATCAGCGTGGCAATTGCTACCGCCCGGCGCGGGCCGATGCGCCGCCAGTTCAGCCCTTCGGCCAGGTTCTTGATGTGGTAGCCCCGGCTGAACAATTCCTCGTAGATGCCCACTGCGATAAACGTCCCCAGCGGCATCAGCAGCGCCAGCGCGAACACATCGCCGGGGCGGCGCGTGACGAACGTGCCGGTCACCGTCACCCAGCCGAGGGCCAGCTCGACGGTGAAGATGATCGCCATCAAGAGCGCGCCCAGCGCCAGCCCGAAGCCGAAGTCGATCCACCAGCTTTTGCTGAAGCGGAAGCCGAAGCTCTTAAAGCGCCGCCGGTCGAGGAAGCGCCCGGCCACCCACACGCTGATCAGGTACGCCGCCAGCGACGCCAGCGTAATCATCAGAAACGCGGCGGGCCGCCCCAGCAGCACATCCTCCAGCAGGGCAGGGCTGAGCAGCTGCTCAGGCGTCACAGACCCCGCTGCAACAAGCACGATGCCAACGCCGGCCTGGAACAGGAACAGCAGCACGAACCACAGCAGGGTCTGCAGGCCCAGCCGCCACAGCGCGCGCAGCCGCCGCTCCTCGCGGTTCCAGAAGAGGTTGATCAAGAAGTCCATATCCCCCCGCTTTCTCTACACCCACTCCCAATCTCACTTCGTTCGGTTCGCGGGAGGGGGTGGATCGGCCCCCCCATCCCCCGACCCCTTCCCCCACAAGGAGGGAAGGGGTGAAAAGCTCACGCTGCCGGGGCAGGCCGCCTGCTTACCTGCGCCACCGTGCGGCGCTCCTCGCTGAAGTCCGGCCACGCCGCGATCAGCGTCCCCAGAATGAACACGAAGCCGCCACCCCACACCCAGTTGACCAGCGGGTTGTAGTACACCTTGAACGTGGCACTGGAGAGCGAAGTCTCCTCCCACGTCACCAGCAGCACGTAGAAGTCATCGCCCTGCAGGTTGGTGTATTTGCCCGGGATGCTCATTGGCTGGCCGCTGGGATAGTTGTCAATGCGCGGCGCAAGGCGTGCCACCTCGCGCCCGTTGCGATAGACCACCGTCTGCGCCCGCATCACCGAGCGCCCATCGGTGGCGACAAAGCGCTCCAGATTCTCATACTCCAGCACATAGCCGCCCAGCGTGATCGTCTGCCCGGCGGAAAGGGCACGCTGCGTCTCCAGTTGGAAGGCCTGACTGGAGATGATGCCGATCGCCATGATCACCACACCCAGGTGGATCATGTAGCCGCCGTAACGCCGCCGATTGCGCCCGAACAGCGTCCACAGCGCCAGGGGGTAAGGCTCACCATGTGACTGCACACGGGCGATGGCCCCACGGTGATATTCCAGCAGCGTGATGCTGGCGGTGAGCACCGCCAAGCCATAGCCGATCAGGGCACCGGGCCGTCGCACGCCCAGCGCGGCCAGCGCCGCCACCACCAACACAGTGATGCCCACCGGCCACAGCATGGCACGCCCCAGCCGCGCCGCACTGGCCCGCTTCCACGCCACCAGCGGCGCAACGCCCATCAACAGCAGCAGTACAAGGAACAGCGGGCCGGTGGTACGCACGTAATACGTGCCGCCCAGTGAGCTTTTCTCCACGCCGGGCACAAATTCGGCCAGTAGCTCCGTCATTACCGGCCAGTAGGTGCCGATGGCCACCGCTAGATTGATGCTGACGAACACAAAGTTCTGCAAGAGGAAGACCGCCTCACGCGAGAGCAGGCTGTCCAACTGATGGTCGGCACGCAGGTCATCCCAACGCTTGACGAGCAGGGAGACGCTGATCACCAGCGCCGCCGCCAGAAAGATGAAGAACAGCGGGCCGATGGCGCTCTGGGCGAAGGAATGCACGGAGCTGACGAAACCAGAGCGCGTGGCAAACGTGCCGAGGATCACCTGTAGGTAGGTGAGGATGATGAGCACCATGTTCCAGCGGCGCAACATGCCGCGCTTCTCTTGGATCATCACCGAGTGCAGGAAGGCCGTGCCCGTCAGCCAGGGCATAAAGGCCGCGTTCTCTACTGGGTCCCAGGCCCAGTAGCCGCCCCAGCCCAACACATCGTAGGCCCACCAGCCGCCCAAGATCAGCCCCAGGCTGAGGAAGAGCCACCCTACCAGCGTCCAGCGCCGCGTGGCGTAAATCCACGAGGAACTGCTCTCACCTTTGACCAGCGCCCCCATGGCAAACGAATAGGGCACCACGAAGCTGACAAAGCCGAGGTAGAGCATCGGCGGGTGGAAAATCATGCCCGGATGGCGCAGCAAGGGGTTAAGCCCCTGTCCGTTGGAGGGACTAACGGGGGACGATCCCAGCGGTGCAGCTAGCGGCGTCAGCCCCCTGAAGATCACCCCCAACATGCCGGGCAGTTTTTCCCCTAGATCGGTGTAGAAGCGGGTGACGCCGCTCAACACCGCCGAAGGGGCAAACATGGCCGCCATCACCTCGCCCGCCGGCGTCTGCCAGTAGACGGTAAAGGGATTCTCCCAGAACGTCACCAGCGCAACGAAGAAGGCCAGCGTGCCCATCGCTGCGGCGATGGCCCAGGGCATGATGGCCCGCTCGCGCCGCCAGTTGCGCAGCATCATGCCGGCGGCGAAGGTGCTCATCAGCCACGACCAAAACAGCAGCGATCCGGCCTGTGACCCCCACAGCGCGGTGACCTTGAGATAGGTGGGCATGGCGCGGTCGGTCGTTGTCCACACGTAGGAGACGCTGAAATCGCCGCGCACCAGCAGGCTAACGAGAAGCAGTACCGCCAGCGTCAACAGGGGCCAAACGAGCAGCGCCGCATTGCGCGCGCTCTCAACGAGCGCATCGTTGTTTTTGCGTCCCCCCACCAGTGCGGCGATGAGCGCATACAGCGTCAGCGTCAGCGCCAGCAACAGCAGGATCACGCCCAGCGTAGCATTCATGAGGTTTGTCTCCTCTCATCCTCACCCCTACTCCCTGCATGGCAGGGAGGGGCTAGGGGGTGGGGCCTCACCCCTCAACCTGCTGAGGCACGGCTTCCTCGTAGCGGGTGGGGCACTTGAGGAGCAGTTCGTCAGCATAGAAGACCCCATCCTCCCCCAGCGAGCCGGTCACGATGGCCTGCGCCTCGTGCTTCAGCAGGTCGGGCTTGGGTTCGTTGTAGAGCACTACCTGCACCCGCGCCGTATTGGGGTTGTTCGCTGCCTCATGCAGCACCTGCGCCAGCCCCCCCTCGTCCTCGATCTCCGCCGCCGAGTCCGGGATGTGGGCGATGACGAAGCTGAGCGTCTCGCCGTCATACTGAATGGTATCGCCCAGCACCACGCCGGAGATGCGCACATTGCGCCCCACCAGCTCATCGCGGCGGGCCAGAAGTTCGTTGACCGTCATGAAGTACTGCTGGCTGGACCCTAAGTTGCTGATGATGAGGTAAGCGACCGCCGCCAGCAGGATCAGGCCGCCGATGAGGAACTTGATGCGCCCGCCCGTTCGCGTGGCAGGCGACTGTGCTGCATCCATAGAGGCTTCCGCCATCTCAACCTCCTGATAAACCCGACAATTTTCGTTGATTTTACCGGCAACATGCCTTTCGCCACCCTACTTCTGTCACCCACAAGGGGTGACAGTCTTCCCACCCGCGTGGAAATCGGAGTGTAGCGAGATTTCGCCGCCGATGCACAACCTCTCTGTCCTATCCTGCGCCCATCGCCACAAAGATGACGACGGTGGTAATGAACCAGTGGACGAGGAACGGATAAAGGAACGAGCGCGTGCGCCACGCCAGCCAGCCGAAGGCCGCCCCGCCGAAGATCGTGCTCAACGTCTCCACCGGCGGCTTGGTGAGGTGCGCCAGCGCAAAAGGAACGGCCTGCAGCAGCACCGCGCTCGGCCCGGCGATGCGGTAAAGCGTGAAGAGCAGGAAGCCGCGAAAGAAAAACTCCCAGTTCAGCAAATCCAGCAGTGCGGTGAGCGCCACGTCCAGCGGTGAAGCCTCATAGCGCACGTAGTAAGCCACCATGTCGGGCGTGCGCCCGATGAGGTAGAGGATCGGTGTCGCCACGAGCCACGCACCGAGTGTCCACTTGAGGCCCGTGCGCCAATCGCCGAGGGTGAGGCCGTAGTCCGCCGGCTTCTCGCGGAAGGCAAAGACGATCAAGGCCAACGGTAGGGCAAAGTACATGACGAGGTGCACATAAGACTCGTTGCGCACCTTCTCGGCGAAGGTGGTGTAGGGCAGGATGTGCGTGCCGTCCACGTAGTAAAAGTCCACAATCAGCAGCAGCGTGCTGATCACAACGGCCAGCGCGGGCTTCCAGGGGAGACGCAGCCCCCCTAGGTTGACGGTACTCAGACGGCTCTCGGCTTCCATCATGTGCGCTCTACTGTTTGATTGCCTCCCCTCTGCGCCAAGCGACCGAGGGGCGTAAGGCCGATCACACAGGATAAGAGCCAGCCCACTGCGCTGGCTCTTATCTACTTTAACAGACAATGGGGTGATTTGTCTATGTTGTAGATGACCCAATCTGCACCCTATGGGGTGGATGCCCCACTCCTTTCCGCCGGATCGAGCAGGGCAAACAGCCCCAGCGACCCCATGTTGGTGTAGAGCAGGGGGGCCAGCACGGGCGCTCCTCGGATGAAACGCTCGGTCACCACGACGCCGCCTGCCGTCAGATTCTCGCGGATGTGCAGATAGGCCCCCACCACACCGACGACGATCAACAGCAGCATGGTGGCGGTGTAGACGATGAGGTCAGAGCGGGTGGGGTTATCCAGCGCGGCCAGCGTGATGGCCACCACCACGCCGAAGATGCCCGCGAGGGTGGGCACCCACAGCCAGGGGTTCACAAAGTTGGTGCGGGCATGATCGAGCACGCTGCTGATCACCGTGGCCAGCGTCCCCAAGCCGGTGATGAAGAAGAAGGCGCGCGTCTTGCTGTAAGGCAGATGCACCCGCAGGCCACCCAACAGCACCAATGTGCCGCTGTCGGGCGGGTCCTCCGTCCACGCCGCACTGATGCCCAGCCAGCCGGTCAGCGAGAAGGTCAGCGGGCCAAGCACCGGCGGCGCCCACACCAGCAGGTTGACCGACAGCCTTCCGGTGAGCGGCCCGGCAGGCAGTGCCGCCCGTCGCAGGTGAAAGTACGCCCCCAAGATGCCGACGGCAATGCTGGCGAGGAAAACCAGGTTGGCGATCACGTTGGCCAGTGAGCGGCGACGTAGGGCGATCAGCCCGGCGAGGATGAGCAGCAGGCCTGCCAGCGGCCCGAAGATGATGGGAATCCACTCGTTGGGCACAATCGTGCCGCTGATGCTGTGCGCCATGTAGATGTCAATACCGAGGAAAATCTCGTTGACGGCGGCCATCAGCAGCATGACCTGATCGCGGGTAAGCGGCAGGCGCACGCGCCGCAGCGGTGGGAAGACGGTCGCCAGGTGATACATGGCTACTGCCCTGCCTCGCCCAAGCCGGCGGCTTCCAGTTTCTCCCGCACCATCTCGCGCAGTTCGGCCAGATCGCTGAGTACCTCGTAGGCGCCATGCCACTGTGTGTAGTCCGGCCCCTGCATCCACACGCCGAACTTGGCCGTGCGTCCCCAGTGGTGCCACAGCTCGAAGAAGGTGTAGTCGATCGGCTCGTCAAACGGCTCCGCCGTGAGCAGGTTAGCCTCTTGCAGCGGCTTGATGATCTCGCGGCTCTCCAGCACCCAAGCGTTGACGGCCTCGGTGGCAGCGTCAGCCTCGGTGTAGAAGGTGTTGATAAACTGGCGGTTGTGGCATTCCATGCAGACAGCCTGCATACGTACCTTGTTGTCTTCCCAGGTGGGGCGGCGCTCGCTGACCGGCGAGAAGAGATACCACGTCAGGCGGTCGCCCACATCGTGGGTGCTGCCCTGCGTGCCAAAACCGCTGAAGTGGCAGATGGCGCAGGTCGGTGCGGGGAAGTCAGAGACGGTCAGCGTGCCGGGCTCGGCCTCCCAGTTCCAACGCTCGCCGCCGGTCATGTAGGCGATGCCGTGCGGCGACTCCTGATAAATCTCCCACTGGGGATGGTCAGGGCCGATGTGGCAGGCATTGCAGGTCTCCGGTTTGCGGACTTGCGTCAGGCTGAACTCGTGGCGCAGGTGGCACTTTTGGCATTGGCCCACCGAGCCATCGGCGGCGGGCTTGCCAATATCATGGCAGCTGCGGCAGGCGAAGCGCGTCACGGCTTCACCCTCCAGCACAAAGAGCGCGTTGCGCTCCGGATTGGGGATGGGCGCTGCCTCCGGAATGCTCTCGTAGATGGCGCGTAGGTCGGCAGGTAGGCTGTTTGCGCCAGCATAGGCGACGTAGGCGGGCAGTCCATGCCGACTCTGGTTGAACTGTGCCACCTCCACGCTGTGGCACTTTTGGCACATGGCCGTCGTCGGCGAGCGCAGCACATAGGTTCCCTCGTGTGCCACCGCGCCCGGATAGTCGGCGTTGACCTCGTGGCAATCCTCACAGCGCACATCGGCGATGGCCATTGTGCTGCGCCCGTACTGCTCCACAATGCCGGGCGTGGTACGCTGATGGCAAACCACACAGGCATTGGTGCTGCCCGCCAAAGCGTTACGCTGCTCCTCGGCGAGAGGCACGGCGGGGCGGGCAATGGCCTGCACGATGAGCACGAAGCCCAGCACTACGATCACCGCTACCAGCCCGATGATCAGCACACGGGCCGCCCGAAGGGGATCGCGGGGAGGATTGGGAGTTACTGGACCTTCCGACATGGGACCTCCTTTCTAGATGGCGAGCGTGCACACAAACTTATGGTACGCGAGAGTCGGCCTTGCGCAAAAAGGAAGCCGCCTGAACCGCAAATCCCCCTGCTGTCGGCTACTTCACACCCTCCTGCGGGGGGAAGAGGGGCAGCGGCTCGCCCAGTATCGGCGGCAGGGGACGGCGCAGCACATCCAGCAGTGCGACCAATGTGGCGGGAACCTCACGGATAAGACTGTAGGTCAGAGAGGCAGACGAGTAGCCATACGGGCGCTGATAATCGGCGGCTACGCCGACGGCGTCAATACCCAAGGCGCGGCAGGTGAGCAGCGCACGCGGCAGATGAAAGCGTTGTGTGACGATCACCGCCTCACGCACCATAAAGATATGCCGCGCCCGATAGCAGCTATCGTAGGTGCGCCGACCGCCGTAATCCAGCGCGATGGCCTCCTCAGGCACGCCCAGCGCCAATGCATACTCGCGCATGGCCGCCGGCTCGTTGTAGTCGGGCGTGCTGTTGTCGCCCGTCATGAGGATCGCCTCTACTTTGCCCGCACGGTAGAGGTCGACGGCAGCAGCCACACGGTCGGCGAGCATGGCGCTGGGTCTCCCGCTGGCATACACCCGTGCGCCGAAGACCAGCGCCACGCGGCGGGCGGGGGCTTCTTCCACCGCATAGATGAACCGCGCCGCCCACAGCGCCACTGCGCCGCGTGCGATCAGCGGCAGGGCGATAAGCACGAGAAGTGCCAGCAGCGCCACCTTTATCCCCCGTTGGGCGATGCGCTGAAAGTCCATAGCATCTCTGTTATACTGAAAATCGTCGTGGGCGTCCAAAATTGAGCCACCTTACAAGGAGGGCAGTCTTGTGATCGAGATCGCCATTATGCTGGAGGGGCAGAACGGCCTCTACTGGGGTAACTTTCAGCGCATTGCCCGCGCAGTGGAGGACCTCGGCTTTGTGGGCCTCTACCGCTCCGATCACTACACCAACGCCAGCGGGCCGGACCTCGACTCGCTGGAGTTATGGGTCTCACTGACGTGGCTGGCCAGCCACACCCGCCGCATTGAGTTTGGGCCGCTGGTGTCGCCCGTCTCCTTCCGCCACCCGAGCATGACGGCCCGCATGGCCGCCGCCGTAGATGACCTTTCGGGTGGGCGGCTGCACCTGGGAGTGGGGGCAGGTTGGCAGGTACGCGAGCACCACAAGTTCGGCTGGGACCTGCTGGACGTGCCGGAGCGTTTCCACCGCTTGGCCGATGCGCTGGAGGTGATCACACGCCTGTTGCGCAGTGATCAGCCGGTGAGCTTCGCCGGGCGCTACTACTACCTGGATGAGGCCATCCTGCTGCCGCGCCCCCAGCGTGCGGGCGGCCCGCCCATCCTCATCGGTGGCAATGGGCCGAAATACACCCTGCCGCTCGTCGCCCGCTACGCCGATATGTGGAACGCGGTCTACATCCGGCCTGAACGTTTTGCGCGGCTGAACGAGCGCCTGAACGTTCTGCTAGCGCAGCAGGGGCGTCCGCCGCAGAGCGTGCACCGCTCGCTGATGACGGGGTGCGTCTTCGGCAAGGATGAGGCATCCCTTCAACGCAGGCTGGCGGGCCGCGATGCCGCCAAACTGCGCGAGCGCGGGGTGATCGTCGGCACGGCAGGGGCGGTGGTGGATCAGCTGGGCGAGCTGGCAGCGGTGGGCGTGCAGCGCGTGATGCTCCAGTGGCTTGACCTAGACGATATAGAGGGATTGGAAGCGCTGGCGGTGCAGGTCCTGCCGCAGGTGTGATCTGTTTTCCCCACTTCAGGGCAGCGGGCGCAGCAAGAGGAGGGTGATGCAAGGGCTGCCGCCGATCCCCAATTGCCCTCCCCTGTCCTCTGTGGTACACTTCCCCCTAGAGGTTTCCGGTCCCGAAAGCAGGTCAGTGAGGTGCGATGATGTCCGCTTGGTCTCGACCGGTGGCGGCGGCATCACCGCCCGGCATGATCCCTTGCTGGTGGGATGCCCCTCCACATTTCACCTGCCCATCTCTTTTACGGCGCGTCATCCTGCCTGACGACGTGCCGCTCTCGGCGCCTTTTCCGAGTTATTCCGCCTAAATAAATCGCTCCGCACGGCGCGGGGCCCTGCGCCGCCTTGGGCGGCCAGGGTTTGATTCCGTTCGCTTCGGAGGGACGATTATGCCTGCCGATGCCCCCCTCAAACTGATTCGTGTCAGCGGTAGCCACCGCGAGATAGGCCGTCAGATCGGCGAGGCCTGCGCAGAGGAGATTCACCGCATGCTGGCGGTTTACAAGGCTGAATTCGCCAAAGCCTACGATGAACTACAGATCACCTGGGAAGAGGCCGTGCTCCAGGGGGCTAAGTATTATCCCTACGCACAGGAGCACACCCCCCAGTATGTGGAGGAACTGGAGGGTATGGCCGAGGCCGCTGATGTGGATTTCGATGAGCTAATGGTGCTCAACTGCATCGAGGCCATCACCTCCGACAAAATCCACCTGGGCTGTACCAGTCTGGCCGTCAGCGCCGAGCGCACCGCCGACGGCCATGTGTTGGTGGCACACAACGAGGATTGGATGCCGGAGGACGAGGAGAACGCCTACCTCATCCACGCCACGCCGGAGGATGAGCCGCCCTACCTCGCCATGACCTACGGCGGGCTGTTGCCCAACATCGGCCTCAATGCAGCGGGCATCGCCCAATGCTGTGATTCGGTTTACCCCACCGACGTGCGCGTGGGCGTGCCGCGCATCTTCGTCTCGCGCCGCGTGCTGGCGGCAGAGCGCATCGCCGATGCCATCCGCAGCGCCCTCATGCGTTGGCGGGCGGCGGGCTACAACCACCTCATCGCCGACCGCAACGGCGAGCTGTATAACGTGGAGGTTTCGGCGCGGCGCTTTGCCACCATCTACGGCATGGAGGGCTACCTCGCCCACACCAACCACTACCTCACCGAGCGCATGAAGCAGGTAGAGCACCACACCGACCACCTCATCAGCTCGCGGGTGCGCGTCAACCGTGCCCTGCGCTTGCTGCGCTCCATGTCCCCGCACTCCCCCGACACGCTCAAAGCCATCCTGCGCGATCATGTCAACTTCCCCAACAGCATCTGCTCGCACACCGAGACGCCGAATAGCCACACGGATACCAATCCCCTTGACCGCCAGAAGACGATCTGCTCGCTGGTGATGGACCTCACCACCCTAGAGATGCAGGTTTGCTGGGGCAATCCCTGCGAAGGCGTCTATCACACTTACCGTTTGGAGGTATGAGATGTACGGCGATCCGCGCACGCAACTGGTGGAGAAATACGAGCGCAACGGCTGGCCTGCCGAAGTGCGCCCCGACCTCGACCCGCCGCCGGGCTGGAGCCTTCCCTTGCTGGCAGCAGTGAGCATGCCACGCCATCACACACCTTCTCCGGACGGGCAGCACATCGCCTTCGTGTGGGATCGCGATGACCTTTCCGATCTGTACATCATGCCCACCGCCGGCGGATGGCCTGCCCGCCTGACCTTCGACTGCGGGCCGACGCCCTTCTGGTGGGGCGACCCGCCGCAGTGGTCACCGGACGGCGAATGGCTAGCCTACACCGACAAGGGCCACGTGTGGGTGGTGGCCGCAGGCGGCGCTGCCTGCGGCAGTATCCCGCATAAAATCAGCGACTTTGCCGCTGGAGCCGGATCACCGCGCTGGATGCCGGACGGCAACCGCTTGCTGATCACCGTTGAGCGCGGCGGGCGGACGCACCTCGTCCTCACCGACCGCGAAGGAGCGTGGCCGCGACAGGTAAGCGTCGGCGGGGGACACGCACACAGTCCGCAGGTCTCACCGGATGGCCGTTGGGTGGCCTACATCCGCCAGCCGCTGGATGACCTCAACCGCACCGACCTCATGCTGGCCGATCTGGAAACGGGCGAAGTCAAGATGTTGAGCGGCACGCCTGCCCGCCACAACATCCTGCCCCGCTGGTCACCGGATGGTCAACGCCTCGCTTTTCTTTCCGACCGCCCGGGCTTTTACGAGCTCTTCATGCTGGACCTCACCACAGGCGCGGAACGACAGGTCACGCACGTTGGGTATGATTTGGACGGCATCGGCTGGTCGCCGGACGGCAAGCGCATTGTCTGCACCGTCAACCGTGGCGGCGCCCACGATCTGGCCATCGTGGAGGTGGAGAGCGGCGCCCTGCGCGACCTGCGTGTGGGATTCGGGATACACAGCCGTCCGCACTGGCTGCCCGATGGCCGTACCATCACCTTTGAGTACGAAGACCCCCGCACCCCGCACGACCTCTACCGCATAGACGTAGAGACGCGGCGGGTCACGCAGCTGACCTTCAGTACCCTGCCTGCGCTGGAGCGGCTTGCCTTGGTCGTGCCAGAACGTGTGAGCTACACCAGTTTCGACGGGTTGGAAATCCCTGCCTTTCTCTTCCGTCCGAGGCAACCCAACGGCGCAGCGGTGGTCTATCCGCATGGCGGCCCGGCCAGCCAGTACGGCGCGGAATTTGACCTGTTGGCGCAGTATTTCGTCGCCAAGGGGTACATCTGGCTGGCGATCAACTATCGCGGTAGCACCGGCTACGGCATAGAGTACACGCGGGCCAATCACGGCGTGTGGGGTGTAGAGGACACGAAAGACTGCTTGGCCGCAGCGGATTATCTGGTCGCGCAGCACGGCGTGGATCGGGAGCGCATCGCCATCTACGGGGCGAGCTACGGTAGCTATCTGGCCGTCTGTGCGCTGGCCCGCGACCCGCAGTATCGCTACGCCTGCGGCATCGCCAAGTACGGCGATTGCAACATCCTGACCTCCTGGGCGCAAGCCGCACGCGGCGCCCGCGAGGACCTAGAGCGCATGATGGGACATCCCAGCCAGAACCGCGCCGGCTACCGCGCCGGATCGCCGGTGTGGGACGTGGCGAATATCCAGCGTCCCCTGCTGATCGTGCACGGCCTGTTGGATCGCGTTGTCCACCCTCTACAATCGGAGGAGTTGGTAGAGGCACTGAAGCGGGCAGGAAAGACTTTTGAATACAAAACCTACGCCGACGAGGCTCATGGGCTGCTGCTGCGCAAAAACCGTCTTGACTTCTACGGGCGTATGGAGCGTTTCCTGGACTGGTATCTGCTGTGAGGCTGCCTGCTCTCCCTATCCTCTTTCCCCAACGAGCGGCAAAATCGCGGGGGTGGGGTGTGGTGAGACCTCACCCCCGCGCAAGATATAATCAAAACGTCTTGTTGCATCCCATCCCCACCTGAGGAGAAGTCATGTTTTCCCTTGTCCTGATCGTGCACTCGTGGTTGCGTTGGGTGATCCTGCTGGTCGCGCTGCTGGCGTTGGCGAAACACATCGTAGGGCTGGCACGCGGCGGCGAGTACGATGCCATGTCGCGCGGCCTCATGGCGGCCTTCAGCGGCCTGATGGACCTCCAGGCGCTGATCGGCCTCGTCACACTGATTACAGGCTGGCAGGCCTTCACGGCGGTCGGCTTCCCCCTGCCACAGGTGGAGCATGTGAGCGCGATGCTGCTCGCCGCGATTGCCGCACATCTGCCTGCCCTGTGGAAAGAGCGGCCCGCTGCGGTGCGCTACCGCAACGGGCTGATGGCCATGATAGCGGCGTTGATCCTCATCGTGCTGGGCGTCTCAACGCTGGTGGGCAACCGCTGGGTGCTGCGCGGGCTGTAGCCCCTCCCCATTGCTTCGCTCAGCGACAAATCAGATCGAGCAGGCGCTCATAGGCGTGTAGGGTGAAATCAACCGCCTCGTCGTCATGCGCCAGCGAGGTGTAAGCGCGGCTGCCCGCCAGCAGGTTCACCCCGAAGGTGGTCAGCGCCGCACCGTACTCCTGCATGGCCCGGTAGCGCAGCATGATGTCCTGCATCACGCTCGCATCGGTCAGCTTGACCGCCAGCGGTGCGGAAGTGACGATGTGCCCGATGGAGCTGAAGTGGTAGGCGAAGAAGGGCACGCCATAGGCCGCGAAGCGCTCGTTTAAGCCGCGCACCAGCCGATCTGCCGCCAGGGCGGCTTTCTCCACCGCCTGCGTCTCATCGATCAGGCGTAGGGCGTGGTAGGTAGCGGCGCATGTCAACGCGTTGGCAGCCAGCGTACCGCCAACATAGGCGCGCGCCTCGCCGGGCTGGATGCCGCCGGAGCACACCGACATGATCTCCCGCCGTCCGCCCAGTGCGCCGGAAGACGGATAGCCGTGCCCCACGATCTTGCCCATCACCGTGAGATCGGCCTCTATGCCGAAGTATTCCTGTGCACCGCCCCGCGCCAGCCGGAAGCCGGTGACAACCTCATCAAAGATGAGCAGCGTGCCGTAGCGGTCGCAGACTTCGCGCAGAAAGTGGTTGAAGCCCGGTGCCACCGGATGCGTGCCCGACTCCCCGCCCAGCGGCTCCACCAGCACAGCAGCAATGCCCTCGCTCTTGTGCTGCTCAAAAGCGGCCTCCACAGCGGCGATGTCGTTAGGCGGGACAGCGATGGTGTGGGCGCGTACCTCGCGGGGGATGCCGTGCGCCTCGAACGATCCCGTGCCGGGGATGTGTAGGTCGTAGAGCACCTGATCCGACCAGCCATGATAGGAGCCACCGACTTTGATGATCTTCTGCTTGCGCGTGAAGACCCGCGCCGCACGGATAGCCGCCATCACCGCCTCGGTGCCCGATTGTAGGAAGCGTACCATCTCGATAGAGGGCACGCGGGCGATGATCTCCTTGGCCGCCAGATACTCGTACTCTGAGCTGAGGCCGGTGCTTGGCCCTTTCTCGCGGATGAGCTCGATCATGAGGTCGCGCAGGGGCGGGTAGTTGTGCCCCAGCAGCACCGCCGGGCCGCACATCAGATAATCTATATAGACGTTGCCGTCCACGTCCCACAGGCGGCAGCCCTCGCCGCGATCCATTGTCAGGGGAAAGGGATAGCGTGAGGCCAAGTTGTGCTCCACACCGCCGGGGATGATCTGCTTGGCCTCCTCATAGAAGGCTTTGGAGCGCGGGGCGCGGCGCTCAAACTCCTCCAGCACCTGCGCCATCCGTTCCGGCGGGATAGGGCGCACAGGTTGCGCCGTGATAGCCTCCAATCGCTCACGAATCTCCTCGTAGCGGTGGCTGGCCCGCACCGGCGAAAGCACTTCTTCCACCATAGCCGCCTCCTCGCTTGGAGACAGAGGCAAGTGAGAGCGGAGCACACGGTTGCCTCCGCATGCCATTTTCCATTATGATGGGATCGGGAACGGGGCGCAACATCACCTTTCGGAGTCTGCATGTGACCTCATCCCTGCTCTTCGGTGAGCAGGGCGAGGCAAAAAGCCGTGATCTGTTCAACAGGGGGGAATGATGACCTACATCCTCGCACACGATGTGGGGACACGGGGCAACAAAGCCGCGCTCGTCACCCCTGAAGGGCGCATTGTGGGCAGCGTCTTTGAGCCTTATCCCACGCATTACCCGCGTCCGCTGTGGGCCGAGCAGGACCCCGCCGACTGGTGGCGTGCCATCACCCAGAGCACCCGCCGTCTGCTGGAAGAGCAGGCTGTTTCCCCCGCCGACGTGTTGGCTGTCACCTTTGCGCCACAGATGCTGGGTGTGGTGCCGGTGGATGCGGCAGGCCAGCCCTTGCGTCCGGGCATCATCTGGCTGGACGGGCGGGCGGTGGATGAAGCACGCGCGGTGATGCGCAAGGTGGGCGGCCCGGAGATATTCGC
>DAOTYL010000201.1:0-14217 GCA_034434955.1 Anaerolineae bacterium
CCCGAACGGTGCTCACCGTCCACGATCTGGCCTTTGAGCGCTATCCGCAGGACACCATGCCCGGCATGCTGCGCTACCTGCGCACGGTCGTGCCGCGCTCGGTGCGCCGCGCCGACTGCGTGATCGTCCCCTCGGAGGCCACGCGCCGCGACCTCATCGACCTTTATAGAGCACCGCCGCACAAGGTGCGCCTCGTCTACCTCGGCGTGGAAGAGCGCTTCCATCCGGCAGGCGATGCAGCGGAAGCCGCTGCCCTGCGTGCCCGTTACCATCTGCCCGATGCGCCGTTGGTGCTCACCGTGGGGACGCTCCAGCCGCGTAAGAATCATCTGCGGCTGGTGCAGGCTTTTGCGCAGGTGGCCGACCGCGCCACGTTGGTTATCGCAGGGGGGCAGGGATGGGGCTATGAGGCTGTGCATGAAACCGTCAGACGGTTGGGGCTGGAGAGCCGCGTGATTTTCACCGGCTTTGTGGATGATGCCGACCTGCCTGCCCTCTACCGCATGGCGACGGTTTTTGTCTACCCCGCGCTGTATGAGGGCTTCGGCCTGCCCGTGCTGGAGGCGATGGCCTGCGGCGTGCCCGTCGTTACTTCTCGTGTGTCTTCGCTGCCGGAGGTGAGTGGCCCCGACGCTGCACTGCTGGTTGATCCGCACGATGTGGACGGTATCGCCGCAGCACTGCGCCGCCTGCTGGATGAGGCCGATCTGCGTCAAACCCTGCGTGAGCGCGGTCTTGCCCGTGCGGCAGCGTTCTCGTGGCGGCGCACCGCCGAGCAGGTATGGGCGCTTTACGCCGAACTTGCCGGTAGTCAACCGCGCCGGTTTCCTGTACAATGAGATTGTTTATCTTCCTTGGGCCTGGCGAGGCAGTAAAGCATGGCGCTTGATCCCCGTTGGGAAGAGTATGCCGTTAAACGCACCTTTGAACCGGGTACCTACGTCTTCCGCGAAGGCGATCCTGCCGATGAGATGTACCTGATCCTCAGCGGGCAGGTGGCGATTGTCAAAGGCGCTGATAGCAGCCAGCCGCTCCTGCTGGGCTACCGCAACGCCAACGAGGTGATCGGAGAGATCGCCCTGCTGCGCGAAGGCAAGCGCACGGCCTCCGTCTTGGCTGTTGAACCCACCACGCTGCTTTCCATCAGCCGCGCCGACTTCTGGAGGCTCTTTGATGCGCATCCCACCTTCCGCGGCATTGTGCTGAATGCGATGATCGACTTCCTGCTGGCTGCCGATGAAAACCGCCGCCGCGCCGCTACCACTGAACACAACCTCCTTGAGCAGCTTGAGGCGCTTTCCAGCGAGCAGGAGCGTCTGACCGAGCTGATGCGCATGCGTCAGGAAACGATGCGCTTCATCGTGCACGACCTACGCAACCCGCTCAACTTGACCCTCATGGCACTTTCCATGATCGAGATAGACCCGGCTTACAGTCAGGATGCTGAATCGCGCCGCTTCCTCAGCTTGGCTATCGGCGGCGTGCAGCGCATGTTTGCCCTCGTGGAGTCGCTGTTGGACGTAGATCGTCTGGATTCGGGCGAGTCCACACTGCAACTCCAGCTGCTTGACCTGCGTGGGCTTGTGGAGCAGGTGGTACAGCGCCATCAGGCTATGGCCTGGGCCGTGCACATCAAATTGAGCGCCGAGCAGCCTCCCGCGCTGCCGTTGGTGCGCGGCGATGCAGAGCGCCTGGAGCGCGTGATCACCAACCTGATTGACAATGCGCTGAAGTTCACGCCTGCTGACAAGCGGGTGATAGTCAGCACGTGGGCGGAAAACAACGAGGTTATCGTTGCGGTGGATGACGATGGGCCGGGTATCCCGCTTGACCAGCGCAGCCACGTTTTTGACCGCTTCGCCCGCCTAGATGTGCGTCGGGAGGGAAGCCGCGGCTTTGGGCTGGGATTGGCCTACTGCCGCACCGCTGTCCATGCACACGGGGGACGTATCTGGGTGGAGGACAGCCCATGCTTGGAGGGGGCGCGCTTTGCCTTTGCCTTGCCTACCTCCGCCTCTGCCGAAGAGGGCACTAGCGCTCCCCGTGATTGAGCAACGCCTCAAGGTCCTGCGGCGCGATCTCGCTGAGTGAGTGTACCACCCGATTCGCCTGCGCCAACGCGGAAGCGGCGTGTGTGGTCGTCACGGCAACGCTGACCATGCCGGCGGCGCGTGCCGCTGCGATGCCCGCCGGTGCATCCTCGATGACCACGCAATAGGCAGGGGGCACTCCCATGCGCTCGGCGGCCAAGAGGAAGAGCGCCGGATCAGGTTTGCCCCGTCCGACATCCTCAAAGCACACCAGCGCATCCATCCAACGCTCAAGCCCTAGCAAACGGCTGATGAGGGCGAGGTTGGCACGCGGCGAGGAAGTGGCAACGGCTTGCTTCCAGCCTTGCGCCTTGAGCGTGCGTACAAGGTCCAGCGCAGCAGGCGCAGGCCGCACGCTTTCGGCGGCGCGGCGGCGGTAGGCTGCCTCTTTGCGCTCCACCAGCTGCTGTGCCTCCGCTTCCGAGAGCGACCTGCCGAGCAACGTCTTCAACACGCCGAAGTTGTCCATGCCGAAGGTGGCGTCAAACGCCTCGCGGCTCACGTTGAGGCCGAAGGCCTCGGCGAGTGTGTCGCGCCACGTCTCATAGTGCAGGTCGCCGGAGTCGACCAGCACGCCGTCCATATCCCAGATGATTGCGCGATTGGGGTTTCTCATGGTAGGCTGAGAGTGTAACGCACGGCGGGAGGGATGACAATGGATGGCACAGGTGCATCGCGCCGCATGTTTCTCCGCTCGGCAGCGCTGGCTGGCCTAGGGGTTGCACTGAAGGACCTCCTGCGACCAGCGCCGCTGGCGGCGCAAGGGGCTGTCACTCATTGGGACGGCTCACCTTTGGGGCGTGTGCTGCAGAATAAGATGACGGTGTACAGCGAGCCAGCCTGGGGATCGCGCCCCACCGGTGATTATTTCTATTGGAACGACATCGTGCCTGTGCTGGAAGCGGTGGTGGGCGATGGCCTCTACAGCACCAACGACACGTGGTTGCGCGTGGAGACGGGGTACATCTACTCCTCATGGGTGCAGCCCTGCAGCGATCAGCCCAACAACCCTTCCGTGCCCATCGGCGAAGGCGGTGCCTGGGGTGTTGTCACCGTGCCCATCACATGGACGCGCACTGCCCCTGCCGACGATGCCCCCACCCGCCAGCGCATGTACTACAACACCGTCCACCGCCTGATGGCGCTGGAGAACGATTACTATTTGGTTGAGGAGACCTACGGCTATCGCTACTGGATCAAGGCCGCGCACGTGCGTATCGTACCGCCGGAAGAGATGTCGCCCCTCTCTTCCCACGTGCCGCCGGAGGAGAAGCGCGTGGAGGTCAGCATCTACGAACAGCGCCTCTACGCCTACGAAGGCGAGCAGGTGGTCTTCTCATCACATGTCTCCACGGGGCAGCCGCGCACGCCCACGCCGCTCGGCGAGTTTCGCGTGCATCTCAAACGCCCTGGGCAGCGCATGATCGGCGGGCAGGGCGAGGATTTCTACAATCTGGCGGGTATCCCGTGGATTTCTTACTTCACGCAGGGCTTCGCCGCCCTACACGGGACGTATTGGCACAACGACTACGGTCGCCCGCACAGCGCCGGGTGCGTCAATCTGCCGCCGGAAGCCGCCAAATGGCTCTTCCGCTGGACGACGCCCGCCGTCCATTACTGGGACTTCAGCACGCGCCCCGATCCCGATGCCGGCCAACCCGGCACGCGGGTGATCGTGCGCGTGTAAGTTTCGGCGGCCATAGGTGAAGGAGCGACCACGTGGCTGGGCATTTGTCAAGGGCGGGTAAATGGCTGATGCTTACTCTGCTGGCGACGGCGCTGGCGGGATGTCGGCGTTTGGGGACGGTGGATACCACCGGCGCCCCCTCGTTCTACTGTGAGGCGCTGGGCTATCGGCTGGAGCAGCGTCAAGATGCCGAGAGGAACACGATAAAAGTGTGCGTCTTCCCCGACGGCTACGAATGTGAGGAGGAGGCCTTCCTGCGCGGCGAATGCGGCCTGCAATACACCTACTGTGCCCGTCAGGGAATGCTGGCCGAGCGCCGCGAAAGCCCCAGTGGTGCGACAACCTACGTGCAGTGCCGCTTCCCCGATGGCTCTTTCTGTCTGGATTTTGACTTCGCCTTTTATCCTGAGAAATGCAATGCGGCGCGTCGGGCGGTGATCTGCGACGAGCTGCCCGGCGGCCTGTGTCCCTCCACGCCCGTGCCCGGCGGGTAGGCCATCTTCCGCGTCTCCTTGAACCGCGATCGCATAGCAGATATAATAATTAATAATAAAGAAGATGCAATTTATCCGTTGTGTACCGGAAGCGGGGCGTAATATGCGCCCCGCTAATCACGTCTAATAAGGTACACAGCGTTGTGAAATAGGAAGCAAAGACAGAGGACAGAGTACCATGACCCTTCTACCCAGAACGGCCCGACCGCCGGAACGTCACAACGGCCACAATGGCCGCCCTTCGTCCATCGTGCCAGAGGATGAACGATCTCCCTTCATCTTGATGGACAACGAGAACCTCATTGAGGAAGCCGTGCGCCAAATCCTTCTCGCTGTGGGGGAGGACCCCACCCGTGACGGGCTGCTCAAGACGCCCCGCCGTGTGGCGCGTATGTACGGCGAGTTACTGCGTGGCTATGAGCAAGACCTTGAGACGATCCTCAACGGCGCTTTGTTTGATGTGCCCTACGGCGAGGGCGAGATGATCGTTGTGGCCAATATAGAGTACAACTCGTTGTGCGAGCACCATATGCTGCCGTTCGTGGGCAAGGCGCATGTGGCCTACGTCCCCCGCGCTAAGATCGTCGGGCTGAGCAAAATCCCGCGCATTGTGGATATGTTTGCCCATCGCTTGCAGGTGCAGGAGCGCCTCACCAACGAGATCGCCGATGCCGTTGAGCAGGCACTTGACCCGCTGGGCGTGATGGTCATGCTGGAGGGGCAGCACATGTGTGGCTCGCTGCGCGGGGTGAAGAAGCACGATGTGAACATGATCACCGTCGCCAAGCGCGGTGTGTTCCGCACCGACCGCGAGCTGCGCGATGAGTTTTACCGCATGATCGGGAAATAGCAGGGGGCTGTCTTGCCTGAAGACCGCATCATCATCCGCGACTTGCTGCTGCGCGGCATTATCGGGATCAACGACTGGGAGCGTGAGCAAAAGCAGGATGTCCTGATCAACCTCACGCTCTACACCGATGTTCGCGCCGCTGGTCGCTCCGACAGCATTGATGACTGCCTCAACTATCGTACCCTCACCAAGCAGATCATCGCCTACGTGGAGGGATCGGCGCATTACACGGTGGAGGCGCTGGCGACGGCCATCGCTCGTATCTGCATTGAGAGCGGGGCATCGCGGGTGCTTGTGCGTGTTGAGAAGCCCGGTGCGCTGCGCTTCGCCCGCTCGGTGGGCGTGGAGATCGAGCGCAGCGCCGCCGATTTCGCCTAGCCGGCGCGGGGTGCAGTATGGGAGTTCCCGTCTTTGTCACCCTCGGGTCGAACATCGATCCGCAGCGTAACCTCCATCGAGCGGTAGGCCTGCTGGCCGAGCAGACACAGGTGCGGCGCATCTCGCATGTCTATCGCAGCATCGCGCTCGGCCCGCATGGAGAGCCGCTCGACCAGCCGGACTACCTCAATGCGGCGGTGCTGATCGATTTGCCTGACGGGGTAGCCGCCGATCAGCTCAAGTTCCGGGTGCTGCGCCCCATTGAGGCCAGCCTCGGGCGCGTGCGGAGCGCTGATAAGTTCGCGCCGCGCCCCATTGATCTGGACATCGCACTTTTCGGCGATCTGGTGGATGCGGCGCTTGGCATCCCCGATCCCGACATCCTGACCTGCGCACATATTGCCCTGCCGCTGGCCGACCTAGATGCGCACTTCGTGCATCCCGTCAGCGGTGAGACGCTAGCGCAGATCGCCGCCCGCTTCGTCGGCACAGCGGGGATCGTGCGCCTAGATGCCGACCTTACCCCCTGATCTCCCTCACCGCAGGCCGGGCACGCGCCGCCATACCTTCAGCAGCAGCGCCAGCAGGTTCGCCAGCCGCTCGTTGATCGCCAGTGCGCTCTCCCCGCTGGAAATCTGAATCCAGGTGCGGTTGGTGAGGATGGTTTGCGGCTCGGTGAACCTGCGGATGCCCTCTGGGCCGTGTCGCCGTCCCACGCCGCTCTCCTTGAAGCCGCCCAGCGGAGCATCCACTGCCGCCCAGCCCATGTAGCCGTCGTTGATGACCACCGTTCCGGCGTCCAACTGGGCAGCGATGCGCTCGCCCAGCCGCCGGTTGCGTGTGGCAACGGCAGCGTACAGCCCGTAGCGGCTGTCGTTGACCTGCCGCACAGCCTCCTCTGCCGAGTCTACGCGGTAGACGGCCAGCACCGGCCCAAAGGTCTCCTCGCGGTGGACGATCATCTCCGGCGTCACGTCGGCCAGCACGGTGGGTTCGTAGAAGTAGGGGCCGAGGTCAGGACGCCGCTTGCCGCCGATGAGCACCCGGGCGCCCTTGGCTATGGCGTCGCTCACATAGCGTTCGGTCGTCTCGAGCTGTTCGGCGCTGTTCAACGATCCCACATCTGCACTGTAGTCGCGGCGGGAACCGAGGCGCAAGGCCTGCATCTGGCGCACCAGCTCCTCAACGAACGGCTCGTAGATGGCGCTCTCGACATACAGCCGCTCGTAGGCGATACACATCTGACCGCAGTTGTTGAAAGCGCCCTCAATCGCTACTTGCGCAGCGTGTTTCAGGTTGGCGTCGCGCAGCACGATCATGGCGTTCTTGCCGCCCAATTCCATGCTGTAAGGGATCAGCCGACGCGCGGCCCGTTCCGCAACCTTGCGTCCGACCTCCGTGCTGCCGGTGAACATCACGTAATCCACGTGGTCGATCAGCGCATTACCCAGGGCGCTGCCCGACCCCACTACGATTTGCATCAGGTCTTGTGGCAGGCCGCACTCCACCATGCGTTCGCGCATCCACAGGGCGGAGAGCGGCGTAAGCGAGGCGGGTTTGATCACCACGCCGTTGCCTGCCAGCAGCGCCGGGATGGCGTCGCATGTGGAGAGAATGAAAGGGAAGTTCCAGGGGCTGATGATACCTACCACGCCCACCGGACGGTAGATTACGATGGTGCGGTCGCGCAGGGGCAACGCCGACCGCGCCCGACGTGGCCGCAGTGCCCTCTCGCCGTGATAGGCGTAGTAGCGTGCCTCCACCGCCACCGCGAATAGCTCTACGAAGGCATCACGCCGCGATTTGCCCGTCTCGGATTGGATGATGTCAAACAGCTCCTCACGGCGGTCAATGATCAGGTCGTGGAAGCGCTTGATCACCGCTGCCCGCTGACGGAAGGGAAGCGCGGCCCAAGCAGGCTGGGCTGCCCGCACGCGCTCCACAGCAGCGGCCACATCCTCCGGCGTGCTGCGCGGCACATTCCCCACGACTTCGCCGGTAATGGGGTTGCGGATGGTGAGCATCCGCTCGTCCTCGCTGGCCGTTGCAGGGGCAAACAGAACGGACATCGGATTGTGCTCCTTTGCCTACGGATGAGGTGACCATGCCTGTTGTTGAGTATAACACATCCCATGCGCTGCTCACGTCCCGCCCGCCGCCGAGGGAGCGTGAGTCTTTGGCCCGTTGGGGTAGGAGGCTGCAACCTGCCGCAGCGCCCTACGTATAAACTTTGTGAGCACATGAGAATGATCTATCTGAAGGAGCATCCCATGAGTGAGAATCTCCCTCCGAACGAACGGCCTCAGGCTTCGCAATCGCGCCGCGACAACGCAGCGCTGGTGGGCGGCATGGTGCTGGTGCTGATCGGGGTGTACTTCCTCCTCCAGAATCTGGGCATCGTCTTCCGCCTCCCCTTCGACATCAACTGGTGGGCGCTCTTTATCCTCATTCCGGCGGGGATGATCCTCAGCAACGTCTGGCGTAGCTACCGAGCCAACGGCGATCGGTTGGTCGGCGAAGCCCGCAATCAACTGATCGTCGGCGTGCTGATCGCCGCCGTCGCCCTTGTCTTCCTCTTTGACATCGGCTGGGATAACTTCTGGCCGCTGCTGCTCATCTTGGGTGGCGTGCTGATTCTGCTTGCCAACCTGCGGCGCTGATCGTCCCCGTGCCTGTTGCTGAATGTCCCGGCGTGGTGCGTTGACAGCCGGTGATACAATGGAACTAGGTTATTCTGTAGCAGGGGGATGAGGACATCCCCCGCCCTGGCTCTTGTCAAGGAGCAGCAGAGTGGACCTTCTCCTCCGAGATCGCGTGGCACTGGTTACTGCTGGCAGCCTAGGGCTGGGGTTCGCCACCGCTCTACAGTTCGCCCGCGAAGGTACTCTGGTCGCCATCTGCTCGCGCAACGAGGCCCACGTCAGTGCCGCCACGGACGCCATCGAAGCCGAGACGGGACGCCCGGCCCTGGGCGTCCCTGCCGACATCACCAACCCGCTGGATGTGGAGCGCCTCTTCGAGCGCGTGGTGGAAGAGTACGGCGGGCTGGATATCCTCGTTGCCAACACCATCAGTCCGCCTGCCGGCACGTTTGAGGATGTCGCTGATGAGGCGTGGCAACGCGCCTTTGAACAGAACCTGCACAGCGTGGTGCGCCTCATTCGACGAGCCTTGCCCTTGCTGCGTCAGTCTGCCGCCCCCGCCGTACTGACCATTGCCTCGTTTGCGGCGCGTTTCCCCGTCCCCGAACTGATCGCCTCCAGCACGCTGCACCTGGCGGTGATCGGGTTGACGCGCACATTGGCGCTCGAACTGGGGCGCGAAGGCATCCGCTGTAACGCTATCTTGCCCGGCTGGACGGAAACTGTCCGCGTGCAGGATATGCTGGAAGCACGCGCCGCACGGCGCGGCACGGCTATTGAGGAGGAGATCGCACGCATCGCAGCGGGGAACGCCCTGCGGCGGCTGGCCGCTCCGGAGGAGATCGCGGCGGTGGCTACTTTTCTCTGTTCGCCGCGTGCCTCGTTTGTCACGGGCGTTGCCTTGCCCGTCGATGGGGGGATGTTCTACGGCACGGCCTGATCGTCGCCCTGCCAGCGCACGGCCACCTGCCCCGCCGAAAGTTCC
This sequence comes from Anaerolineae bacterium, assembly GCA_034434955.1. Classification (GTDB taxonomy): domain Bacteria; phylum Chloroflexota; class Anaerolineae; order Aggregatilineales; family UBA3940; genus DAOTYL01. The sequence continues at coordinate 9,127 of DAOTYL010000201.1, forward strand.
GCCAGCGTCCCTTCAAAAGCGGCGCAAGCCTCGGCGGGAAAGGCGATCTCAAGTGTGATCTCCGCCGCGAACTCCTCGGCGATCACCTCACCGCCGTGCGCCCTGACCAGCCGTATCACCTGCTCATAGAGCCGATAGGGAACGATCAGGTGGCCTATGCTCCGCTCAATGCGCTCGGTGCGCGGCAGCGCGTCGAGCGCAGCCTGCGCTGCGCTGGTGTAGGCGCGCACTAGTCCACCCGTCCCCAGCTTGGTGCCGCCGAAATAGCGCGTAATGACCAATACCACATCACCCAGATCGGCGCCGCGCAGCACTGCCAGCGCCGGACGGCCTGCCGTGCCTGCCGGCTCGCCGTCATCGCTCATCCCTTCCACCACCACTGCGCCGTAGCCCACGCGGAAGGCGAAAACGTTGTGCGTGGCATCGGGGAACTCCGCCCGCACTCGCTCGATGAAAGCGCGGGCTTCCTCCACCGTATGCGCTGCGCCGATGGTGGCGATGAAGCGCGAGTTGATCACGCGCAGTTCCACGCGGGTTGTGCTGGCAGGGATGGGATAGCGGGGTGATCTCACGGGATACACCATCCTGCTCTGATCGGTCAATGCGCCACCTCTTAGACCCCCTCCCCACAGTCGCTGGGAGGGGAGCGCCCCCACGTGTGGAGGGTGAGGCCGGTAGCGCTGCTCAATCTTGGATGGTCACCGGTCGACAAAACATAGTGCGCTGCTCGATGATGCGTTCGGTGGGGTGCCAGCGTGAGCGTAATGCACCGATGAGGTAGAGCGAGCCGGTTACCAGCACCAGATCGTCGGGCGAGGCCATGCCCAGCGCCCGCTCCAGGGCAGCGTGGGGATCGTCTTCGGCCCACACCTCGCGCGTGCCGGCCTCGCGGGCGATGCGGGCTAGTTCGTCGGCGGTGATGGCAGGTTTGCCTTTCACCTCCGGTGAGGTGGTGATGATGGCGTCTGCCAACCGCGCCAGCGCTCCCACGATGGGATCGGCAGCTTTGGTCTCCAGCATACCCAGCACAAGGATCAGGCGCCGATAGGTGAACACCTCGGGCACCGAGGCGATCAGAGCGTTGATCTTCTCCTCGTTGTGCGCCCCGTCCAACACCACACGTGGCTCGTCCTGCACCACTTCCATCCGCCCCGCAAACCGCGCTGCGGCCAGCCCACGCCGTAGGGCAGCCTCGTCCAGCGTGAGACCCAACGCTTCGGCGAACAATTCAACGGCGGCCAGCGCAGCCGTGGCATTGATGAACTGATAGCGGCCCAACAGGCCTAGGTATACGTCCTCTAGCCGCATCCCCAGCCCGTAATAGTTGAAACGCCCACCTTGCTGGGAGCTGTGCAATGGCTCGTAGCGCACCTCATGCCCAAGGCGGATGAGAGGGGCATCCTGCCGCCGCGCCTCTGCATGGATCACCGTCAGCGCCTCATGGGGCGCATTGCCCACCACCACTGGCACACGCGGCTTGATGATGCCCGCCTTATGATAGGCGATCTCGCTCAGCGTATCGCCTAGCACGCGCATGTGATCGTAGTGCACGGTGCTGATCACGCTGACGCGTGGCATCACGATGTTGGTAGCGTCGAAGCGTCCGCCCATGCCCACTTCTACCACCGCTGCACCGCACTGCTGATCGGCAAAGTGGCGCAAGGCGAACCCCAACCAGGCCTCGGCATAGTGTGGATGGCCTAGCTCGGCATCTTCTTGCTCCACTGCTTCCACTGCTTCCATCACCTTGTCGGTCAGCGCGATGGCGTCCTGTAGGTCGATCAGCCAGCCGTCCACACGCGCCTTTTCCAGTGGTGTTTGTAAGTAGGGGGAGGTGTGTGTGCCCACATGCTGACCCAAGGCGTGCAGCATCGCCTCGCACAGGATGGCTATCGATCCCTTGCCAGAAGTGCCGCCGATGTGGATCAGGTCGAACGCATCCTGTGGGTTGCCAAGGTGTGCCATCAGCCGTCGGGTGCGTTCCAACCGTCGTCTAAACTCGGCTTGACGTTCTTCCGGATCGTCCAGTGACTCGGCGGGGCGGGTGATGAGCTGCTCAATGCGCTTGAGCGAGTGGTTGAGTGACGTGTCCACAAAAGTCCCTGTTGGTGTGATCTACAAGCCTGAGCATTGTAACACAAGATCGCGGCCAGCAAAGGGAAAGATGTAACCCCTGCCGTTTCCCTTCGTCATAAGTCCGGGGGAACGGGACACAAGCCAGAGCGCAGGGGCGATGGGCTAACCTTAAAGATTTCGCCCCCGTGCAAGGTTTTAAGGTTCGCTGGCGTGCGGTCGATTGCATTGTGCTGATCCATCTGCTAATATGTGCCCACACTCTCCCGATAGACCATACGTGCTAATTTGCACATGAAGAGAGGGCCTTCCGACATGGAAGGCTATCGGAGGCGCGAGAAGCAGCTTCCGCGCGAGGGCGGTAGCATCGCCCGGAGGTAGGGAGAACACGTCGGTTACCCAGCGTCGTGCTGACGGGCTTGTGGGCCTGTGAAGAGGGGAGGCGGATATGGCTGAGCGGACTCGTCATCAGGCAGGGGCGAGCAGGGCGGGGCAGAACTCCCAACCGCGTCGCCCTATTGAACTCAGCGAGAACGCACGCATCGTGCTAGAGAAGCGCTATCTGCGGCGTGGCGCAGATGGCAAACCTTGCGAGACGATTGAAGAGATGTTCTGGCGCATAGCCTGGCACGTGGCCGAGCCGCAGACGCGCTACGGCGGCGACCGTCAGGCGATGGCGGAGCAGTATTACGAGCTGCTCACCGAAAAGCGCTTCTTCCCCAACTCGCCCACCTTCACCGGCGCGGGCACGCCCCTGGGGCAGCTGGCGGCGTGCTTTGTCCTCCCCATTGATGACGACATGGGCCGCACGCCTGACGGCATCTTCCAGACGCTGCGTAACGCCGCCCTGATCCAGCAGACCGGTGGGGGCAACGGCTTCAGCTTCAGCCGTCTGCGCCCCAAGGGAGCGCGTGTTTCCTCCAGCAACGGCGAGGCTACCGGCCCCGTTGGTTTCCTGCGCGTCTATGACCGCGCCTTTGAGGAAATCTCCCAGGGTGGGGCGCGGCGTGGGGCCAATATGGCCGTCCTGCGCGTAGATCACCCCGACATCCGCCGCTTCATCACCTGCAAAGTGGGCGAGGACCAGATCACCAACTTCAACATCTCGGTGGGGGTGACGGACGCCTTCATGCGGGCAGTGGAGGAGGACGGCACGATCGACCTCATCGCCCCGCATGACGGCAGCGTGTGGGAAACCGTCCGCGCCCGCGAAATCTTTGACCTCATCGTCAAGCATGCCCATCACAACGGCGAGCCGGGCGTGCTCTTTCTGGATACCGCCAACCGTGATAACCCCGTTCCCCATCTGTATCAGCTGGAAGCGACAAATCCGTGCGGTGAGCAATGGCTTGGGCCGTATGAGAACTGCTGCCTCGGCTCGGTGAACCTCGCCCAGCACATCACCCCTGACAACCGCATAGATTGGGAGAAGCTGCGCCGCACGGTGGAACTCTCCACGCGCTTCTTGGATGACGTAGTGGACGCCAACAAATACGTCCCCGCCGTGCCCCAGCTGGAGGTCGCTGCGCACCGCGTGCGACGCATCGGGCTGGGCATCATGGGCCTTGCCGATCTCATGTACCGCCTCGGCGTGCGCTACGGCTCGCGAGAGGGCCAGGAGCTTGCCGCGCAGGTGATGGAGTTCGTGCATTACCACTGTATGCGCATCAGCATAGAGCTGGCAAAGGAGCGCGGGGCTTTTCCGGCCATCCGCGGCAGCATCTTTGACCCCGCCGACCTCAAATGGCGACCGCCTACGCCGCTCTCCCCCTACGAGCGCGATTGGGGTCGCCCAGCGCTGGATTGGCAGGCTGTGGTAGAAGGCATCAAGGCACACGGCATCCGCAACGGTGCCCACACTACCATCGCTCCTACCGGCACTATCTCCACGGTGGCAGGTGTGGAGGGCTACGGCTGCGAGCCGGTCTTCGCCCTTGCCTATGTGCGCTATTTTGATGACAACGGCACGCGCCGCGCCCTGCAATACACCAGCCCGCTCTTTGAGCAGGCGCTCGTAGAGGCCGGGTTGGACGAGCCGACGCGCCGTCGCATCGTGGAGCAGGTGAACATCACCGGCTCCTGTCAGGACATCCCAGAGGTGCCGGAGCATATTCGGCGCGTCTTCGTCGTCGCCGCCGACATCAGCGCCGAGGAGCACGTCTATATGCAGGCCGCGCTCCAGCGCTTTGTCTCCAACTCCATCTCCAAGACTTGCAACTTCCCGCCCACTGCCAGCGAGGAGGATGTGGCCAAAGCTTTCATGCTGGCCTGGAAGTTGGGCTGCAAAGGGCTGACGGTCTACGTGGCGGGCACTCGCGAGAAGGTGGTGCTGGAAACGGCTCAGATCGCCCAATCGCGGGCCAAAGGAGAGGCGTTGCCTGCCGTCACGCCGACCTCCTCCTCGTCGCCGCAGCCGCCGACGGAGGCCAAGCCTGCCCCCACGCTGATCGCCGGGCCGCAGCGGGGGGGCCTGCCGGTCATCAGTCCGGGCCTGCTGCCGTTCTTTGCGCAGGAGCCGAAGAAGCCGCGCGGTCGTGTGCTGCCCGGCTACACCTACCGCATCCCCACGCCGTTGGGCACCACGTTTGTCACCATCAACGAGAACGGCGGCAATGAGCCGTTTGAGGTCTTCATCCATACCTCCAAGGCAGGCAGCGAGACGGCAGCGGTGAGCGAGGCGCTGGGGCGTCTGATCAGCTACGTGCTGCGCCTCAACTCGCCTGTGCCGCCCCACGAGCGGCTGAAGGAGGTCATCCACCAATTGGAGGGCATCGGCGGAGGGCGCTCGCTGGGGCTGGGGCCGAACCGCGTGCGTTCGCTGCCGGATGGCGTGGCGCAGGTGCTGGCGGAGTACTACGATGAGCATCACGCCGCGGGTGGGCCGAGGGCATCCACTTCGCGCCCTGAGGATGAGGCGCTAGCCCCTGCGCCGGGGCAGATGCCGCTCCAGTTCGGCGACCTATGTCCGGAGTGTGGCGAGGCGGCGGTGGTCAACGAGGAGGGCTGCCGCAAGTGCTA
>DAOTYL010000202.1:0-5729 GCA_034434955.1 Anaerolineae bacterium
TCCGCAATCCCTGCCTCCACCAGAGCGGCGAAGAAGTCGCGGAAGCGGTGCAGCGGCTCCACTGTGCCCTGCCACACTTGTGGATCGCGTGCAGCCTTGCTCCAGAACTCCAGATAAATGGGGAGTTTGTCGCTTGCGGTGCGCAGGATTTCCCCCACCACACCTGCCATGGCGATGAGGCTCTGCGGCACGTTGGCGGCCTCGCCGCACAGCGCGGCCATCTGCGCATCGGTCGCCTCTACCCAACGGTGCAGCAGGGCCAAAAAGACCTCTTGCTTGCTGGCGAAGTGATGGTAGAAAGCGCCCTTGCTAAGTCCGGCGCAGGCGCAGATCTCCGCCACGCCGGTGGCGTCATAGCCGTAGCGGGCAAAGCATTGCTCGGCGGCGGCGAGAATACGGGCGCGGGTTTCTTCGGCTTGCTGTTGCTTGCGGTTCATGCCCTCTCCATGATGCATACCGACCGGTCGGTATTTATTTTAGCACACAGGGGACGATCGCACAACGGCACTGCCTGCCGCCATCCTGACGTTTGCCTGACGATCCAAGGCGGTGGGATAACAAAAACCCCCTCCCCGCACGTGCGGGGTAGGGGGTAGGGGAGAATCCTCCCTCTCGTGGCAAGGCGAAAGGACGAGCCTCTAGCGCCGCCTACGGCCCTCACGGCGCACGCCGAGCTGCCTGCCGGGCAGCACGATCTCGGCCAGAATCAGTAAGATGACGGCTCCCACTGTAGCGTTGATGATGGCGTCGATAAATCCTACACCGGTCAGGCCCCCCGGCAGCAGGAACTGATTCATCACGAAGCCGCCTACAAACGCCCCCGCAATGCCCAGCAGGATGTTCACCAAACACCCCATACGTTCGGCACGCACCAGCAGGCTGGCCAGATAGCCTGCCACCGCACCGGTGATGATCCAACTCAACAGATTGAGGAACGTGCCCAAAGTCATGGTGATCTGCCTCCTTTTCCCTCCGCTGACGGCGTTTGATCGTGCCGGGGCGTGTGCGCAAGGGTGACCCCTCTACAGGGACGAGGGGCTTAAGCCCCTCGTCGGAGAGGGGAATCAGGCGGTGACGCCGATACTTAATCCCCCGCCGAAGGCGGTCTGGTCTGCACCGTCGGCGCTGCTGGGGGCGGCGTGGCCATGCGCCGCATCTGATCTTGCAGCAGGATCGCCGTTGTGCGTGTGTTCTCCTCCACCGCCACGGCAAGGAAGATGCTCTCGCCCAGCGCGAAGAGCGTCAGCGCTAAGCCACCTCCATAGATGATGATGATTAGAGCCAAGATCAGCCCGTAGAAGAGGCCGCCTACCGTCCCGAGGCCGGTGGTGGGGAGATCGAACTGATTGCCCATCGCGTCCAGCGCCGCTCCGCCGGCGATAAACATCAGGCAGAATCCCACGGCGAGCAGCACGGTGATCACGCCGACAATGCCGCCCAGCACCTTGTAAATCGTGCCGATGGCCCGCAGCGCCTTGTAGCGCTTCTCAATCATTGGGTGCCTCCCTTCTGCATGGATGCCCAGTGCCTTGTGCGATATCCTACTCGTTGAACATCGCCCCGACCGAAATGCCCTTGTGCGCCCGCCAGATGACCTCGCCCAGCAGGTCCGCCACCGAGAGGATCGTCATGTTGGGCAGGCGGTCCTCCGGTGCCAGCGGGATGGTATTGGTAAAGATAAACTCACGCACGCGGCTTTGCAAGCGTGCTAGGCGCTCCAGTGCGGGCGGCGAGAACACCGCATGGGTAAATGCCACTGTGATCTCTTGCGCTCCTTCCTTATCCAGCAGGGCTACGGCCTCTTCCAGCGATCCGGCGGTGTCGATCTCGTCGTCCACCAGCAGCACGTTATTGCCTGTCACCGTGCCGATGAGCGAACGGGCGGAGGTTTTTTCGCCCTCGCGCTTCTTCTCGATGAAGGCCAGCGGTAGATTGAGGTCGCGTGCCCACCAGCGCCCGCCTTTGGCATACCCCAGATCGACGGTGGTGACGACGGTGTTCTCCAGCGGCACGTTGGCCTTCACGTAATCGCGCAGCAGGTAACGGGCGGTGAGTACATCGCCCGGGATGCTGAAGAAGCCCTGAATCTGCATCGCATGGAGGTCAATGGTCATATAGCGGTCGGCACCGGCGATCTGGATCATATCGGCCACCAGCCGCGCCGTGATGGGCGTGCGCGGCTGGTCTTTCTTATCCGTGCGGCCATAGGCCATATAGGGTATAACGGCGGTGATGCGCCCTGCCGAATCGCGCCGTACCGCGTCCAGCGTGATGAGCAGCTCCATCAGCATGTCGTTCACGGGGCGCGTGATGGACTGGATGAGGTACACATCCTGCCCACGCACGCTCTCCGCAAGGCTGACAAAGGTGTTGTCGTTGGGGAACTTGCGGATTTCCCGTCCGGCGAGGGGGACGGGTGCGCCGCAGCGCCTGCTGAGATAGGCCGATATTTCCTCGGCAAGGGAGGGGTTGGATGTCCCCGCCAGCAGTTTAATATCCCCGTAGATGCCCGGGATGCGCATCAGATCGCCCTCATCTCGTCGGTTCATAGAGAAGCGGACTCCTCCTGCTCGATCAATTGAGCGACTGCCGCATGAGGTTCCATCTCGCGAGCGGCAACGCGGGCTACCAGCGCTTCCACCTGCGCTCTATCCACGCGGGAGAGCAAGCGGGCGGTGAGCGCGTCGCACAGTAGGCGATCCAGCTCGGCGAGCACGCGCAGGCGTTCGCGGCGAGCCAGTTCGCCGCTCTGCTGAAGGTAAGCGCGATGGGACTCGACAGCAGCGAGCAAGTCGGCTACACCCTCACCGCTGAGCGCGTTGGTCTGCACGATGGGCACCTGCCAGCGCTGAGAGCCATCGCCGTGCTCTCCTTCCTCCTCGGACGGCAAGGCGATAGCCATCAGGCGGCCGTGATGTTGCACCACCGTCGGCATTGAGCTGCCCAATTCGAGCACTGCCCGCAGCGCACGCGCCACATGGCCCGCGCGTGGGTCGTCCGACTTGTTCACCACTATCACATCGGCTATCTCTAATATCCCCGCCTTAAGCGCCTGCACTTCATCGCCCATGCCGGGGGCTTCCACAACAAGGACGGTGTGCGCGTGGCGGGCGATGTCCACCTCGGTCTGGCCTGCGCCGACGGTCTCGATCAGGATCACGTCAAAGCCTGCCGCATCCAGCAGGCGGATCACATCGGCGGTGGCGCGCGCCAGCCCACCGAGGTTGCCACGCGAGGCCATACTGCGGATGAACACGCCGCTATCGCCGGCCAGATCGCGCATCCGAATGCGGTCGCCGAGGATCGCCCCGCCGGTGAACGGACTGGTGGGATCGACAGCCACAATGCCCACCGTATGCCCTTGCGCCCGTAGGGCCAGCGCCATCTGGTTGACCAGCGATGACTTACCGCTGCCCGGTGCGCCCGTCACCCCGATCAGGTGGGCGCGTCCGGTGTGGGGATAGATGGCTGCCAGCACCTGGGCAGCCTGTCCTCCGCTGGCCGAGGCGTCGTTCTCCACAAGCGTGATCAGCCGTGCCAGCGCCCGACGGTCGCCCACCAGCAGGCGCTCTACCAGATTGAGAGGATGATCGCTCACCGTTCAACCTGCGCCACTGCTTGGCGGATGGTCTCTACGATCTGCGAGGTGAGCGCGCCCGGCCCGAAAACAGCAGTCACGCCCACCTCTTTGAGGCGTGGTACGTCCTCGTCAGGGATGATACCGCCCACGATGACCACTACATGTCCCAGCCCATTCTGGCGCAGCAGGTCCATGATGCGGGGCACCAGCGCCATGTGTGCGCCAGAGAGAATGCTGAGGCCGATCACATCCACATCTTCCTGCAAGGCAGCCTCGACGATCATCTCAGGTGTCTGGCGCAGGCCGGTGTAGATGACTTCCATGCCGGCATCGCGCAGGGCACGGGCGACGACCTTCGCGCCGCGGTCATGGCCGTCTAGGCCTGGCTTGGCGATTAATACGCGGATTTTCCGTTCGGTCATGGGGGTGGGGGCCTCCTCATGCGGTGCGCCTACTGTCTGAAATGATTATAGAATCGGCGGCGGGATAGCGCCAACACGGAAGGGAGAGACATCCTCCTCATGGCGCGAACGGCAAAGGGGTATGGTCGGGCGCTACTGCCGCAGCGCCTCCAGCAGGCCCTCGCCGTGCTGATGGTCCGGTGTCACCACAAAGCCGTAGCGTGCCTCTCGCCCGGCGTACATGCGTGCTGTCGCCCAGAAAATCGCGCTCAGCCGACCCACGCGCCGCACAGGCACGAAGGTAGCGATCGGCATCCGACGTCGGGGGCGGATGATGGGTGCTTTGATGCGCTGCGGTCGCCCCAGCCGATACCACACCGTGAAAGTCTTATCCGCTGCGATGTCCGTGCACGCGATCTGCACCGGCCAACGCCCCGCGAGCGTGATGGTCAACACATCTGCACGGAGTGAGAAGCTCGCCGTGACAACCAGCGCATTGCTCAGTGCCAGCAGCGCCTGCCACACGATCAGCGCTACCAGCCCTATCACAGCCCCCCAGCCGCACAGCATCCCGACGATCTCATCGGTGGCCGACTGCCATAGGCTGTATATGCCCCACACCATGAGCGCGATAAGCAGCGCAGCACTCAGTGCGAGGCCGATCGCTGCACGCAGCACTGCGCTGCGTGCCCGCCAGTTTGAGGGCCGGTAGGGGTACTCTATCATGGGCATAGGAAGATCACTATTCGGTGGGGGACTCGCAGAAAATCATGCGCTGGGCGTCGGTGTGATACTCGTACCGCATCCCGCCCACGGAGAAGACGATGCGGTAGCCGGGCGTCATCACCTGAAGGTAGACCTCTCCCTCTTCGGCGCACCCCAGGCTTGAATCGCGCCATTCAACCGTCTCGCTGCGTACCAGTTCGATCTCTTCCTCCGACACGCCAAGCTGCGCAGCCAGATCGGCGTGCGCCTGCATGATGAACTCGGCGGCGATAGGATCGGGCGCTGTGCCGGAGCCGGCTGCACGGTCGGGGGCAAAGCACACGATGGCGTTCCCCTCTAGGTCGGTGTGTACCTGATAGGTCTCGTCGCCGACCATCAGCGTTACGCGGTAGCCGGGCACGATGACCTGCGTGTAAGCGACGTCCGGTTGTGGACATCCGAGGCTGGTATCGCTCCACAGCACAGGCACGATCTCGATCGGCCAGATTTCGGCAGCAGGGACGTCCAATGCGGCCTGCAGGGCCTCAACCGCCCATGCCGCCGCGTCCGATACGTCGGCAGGAGGCGTGGCAACAGGGAACGGCGCAGGAGATGTGCTCGGTAGGGGCTGCTCGGTGGGCGGCGCAGGGGGCGGTATGGTGCTGGTCGGCGGAGGGAGGGGCGCCTGCGATGCAGAACAGGCTGCCAACCCCATTGTGGCCAACATAAGCGCAACGGCCAGACGGGAAGGCCCTCCCATGCGCTCGTACTCCCCCGCCCATTGATGTATCGCACGTTGCTCTGCGGGACGCAGTAGCTCTTTATGCCTCGCCGCTGCTTAGGCGCGGCACACGCTCCGCGATCAGCCGCTCTACCTCGTCGGCGCGGATATTCATCACGCTGATCAGCTTTTTACGGCTGTCCAGTCCGGCCACGATTTCCACATCGGCGGGGCTGACGCCCAGAAAATCAGCCAGAAAGGCGATCAGCTCCTCGTTGGCCTGCCCGGCGATGGGTGGGGCCATCAGCCGTACCTTCAGCGT
>DAOTYL010000203.1:0-4809 GCA_034434955.1 Anaerolineae bacterium
TTGGTGACACCCACCGGCCTGTTGGTCTATGAGACGTATAACCCGGGCTTCATCACGCTTATCACTTTCACGGATGTTTACGGGGAGGAGCACATTATCTATCAGGCTGCGCCGCAGCCTCGCCCCCAATGCCCTTTTGTGCTGGTTGTTCCCATCATGGATGCGGATTATCAGGGCAACCGCGTCACGATCTTCGTCAATCAGACTACCAGCGTCGGCGGTTGGAACCAGATCGACGCTGTGGAGCTAGTTGGGGTTAAGCACTAGTGTTAGGCGCTGATGTTAAGCGCTGAAAAGGAGAGGCTATGCATAGTGAGCGTCTGTTGCGCTTGCAGGGCGAACTTAAACAGCGACAGGTGGACTGCTTAGCGCTGATCCCTGGCGCCAACCTCTACTATATAACCGGCCTTGAGTTCCATCTTATGGAGCGCCCCATTGTGTGCTTTATTCCGGCAGAGGGAACGCCCGTCGTGGTGCTCCCCACGCTAGAGATGCCCAAGTTTGAGCAGGAGCGTCCCTTTGAGGTGCGCCTATTCCCTTACACTGACGAAGAAGGGCCGGCAGAGGCCTTCCGTAAGGCGGGCACGGCGCTGCCGAAGGCGCGCACTCTGGCCGTTGAATTCCTGGCTATGCGTGTGCTAGAGCTGCAGTTGGTGCAACATCTTCTACCCAGCGCAAGGCTGGAGGATGCCGCCCCTATTATGGATGCTTTGCGCCAATTCAAGGACAGCGCGGAAGTAGCCCTCATGCGCGAAGCGGTCGCCATTGCCGAACGGGCATTGCAGATGACCATCCCCTCTGTTCGTCCCGGCATGACAGAGCGTCAGGTTGCCAACCGCCTCACCTTGGCGCTGATTGAGGCAGGTGGTGGGCCACTGCCTTTTGACCCCATTGTGCTGGCCGGGCCACGCGCGGCGCTGCCGCACGGTGTCCCTACCGACCGTGCAGTACAAATGGGGGAGGTTCTGTTGATAGACTTTGGGACGCGAAAGGACGGCTACGTATCGGACATCACGCGCACGTTCGCCATCGGCAAGCCGCTGGAAGGGAAGCACCTGGCCGTGTATGAGGCAGTGAAGGCGGCCAACGCTGCAGGCCGTGCGGCAGCACGTCCAGGCGTTACCTGTCAGGAAGTGGACCGTGCCGCCCGCCGTGTGATCGAAGAGGCTGGGTTTGGCCCCTATTTTATCCACCGCACGGGACACGGCATTGGCCTTGATGGCCATGAGCGCCCATACATCGTTGAAGGCAACAAAACGGTGCTTCAACCGGGTATGACATTTACGGTTGAACCGGGAATCTACATCCCCGGTGAGATCGGCGTGCGCATTGAGGACGATGTGCTCATCACCCCAGACGGCAGCGAGAGCTTGACGCAGTTTGAGCGGGACCTGATGGTGATCGGAGAGGAGGGTTAGCCCATGATCGAGCTCTCTATCCCCGGCAGGGGTATCATCATCCTACGCCATGCCGTCTTTGATGTGAACGGCACACTGGCCGTCGATGGTGTGCTGATTGAAGGGGTAGCGGAGCGGATGCAAAAACTGGGGACTCATCTTGAGCTTCACCTGCTAACCGCTGACACACACGGAGGACAAGCCACCATCGATCGCCAACTTGGCCTTACTGCCCGGCGCATCCAGCCCGGCGGGGAGCGTGAGCAGAAGGCGGCCTATGTGAACAACCTCGGCGCAGAGAGTGTGGTGGCGGTGGGAAACGGCGCAAATGACGTTGGAATGCTAGAAGCAGCAGCCATCGGTATTGTTGTGATGGGCACAGAGGGGTTGAATAGCGAGGCCCTACAGGCGGCAGACATCGTGGTGGCCTCCATCCACGATGCGCTGGACCTGCTCCTTAAGCCCAAGCGTCTCATCGCCACGCTACGACGTTAAGCCCTGTCCCGCTCGGCTAGGAATCACCCCCTCGTATATGTGTGTTGGCGTGGATATACTCCTCTACAGGGAGGTGAACTGCCAAGCACACTATGCTTGCGAGAACCGCTATGCGATACATCAAGGCGCAGGACTGGCATGCCCTCTGGCGAGGCTTCTGGGTCATGCTCCTCACTGTTGCCTTGCTCATTCCTATCTCCGGTATGCGCCCCGACCCACAGGATCATTCCTTCCGAACGTTGGGGGTAGCCCGCGACCACCTGTTTGGCTTCGTGCAGTGGGAAGCGGAAGCGCTTGTGGATAAAGCCCTTAACGCAGCAGTTGCGCCCCAACGCTACATGACAGAGGCCGAGCGCACACAGTTCGTGCGCGATTACATCCAGTTGGTCTACGATATCCATCAGATCGAAGACAAGGTGCAGGATATTTACACCGATCCAGCCGTTGCCGATCCCGAAGCGGCCAGCGCTACACTGAGGGCTGAACGCGACCGCTTACGTGCCCGACAGCAGGCCCGGCAGGCGCTGGCCGAGTCCATCATACAGGCGCAAATTGCTCAGGTGCTGGCAGAATATGGTTTTGGGGTAGGGGGTGAAGTCCTCCCGCCGGTGGTGATCCGCTTCACGCAGCTTCCCACCTTACTGATCATCTCCCCTCGCGATCGTATTGAGCGCATCGGTTCGTATCCGTTGGAGCACGGCTTAACAGTCGACCAGATGGAGCATCTAGAGGATACTGTAGATAGTGAGCTGGGCGTCTCCTCGCTCATCGTGCCACTGGGAGGGTTGGCTGTGTGGCCCGCCATGCTCATTGAGACAGGCCACTTGCCCAGCGTCTTTGAGGTGGGGGCGCACGAGTGGATGCACCACTATCTGACCTTCTTCCCCTTGGGTTTCAACTACGGGGTAACGCCGGAGCTGTACACCATCAATGAGACGGTGGCCAGCATCGTGGGGCGCGAGATCGGTTGGGCAGTGCTTAACCGTTACTATCCTGACCTAGCCCCGCCTCCGCCTGACTACACTCCCCGCCCCCCTGAACCTCCCCCGCCGGAGACAGAAGAGGCCCCTGCGTTTGACTTCCGCGCCGAGATGCACGCCACACGTGTGCATGTGGATGAGTTACTGGCCGCCGGTCAGATTGAGGAAGCGGAGCGCTATATGGAGGAGCGGCGCGCGCTCTTTGTGAGGAACGGCTACCGCATCCGCAAGCTGAACCAAGCCTATTTTGCCTTCTACGGATCATATGCCGACGAGCCAGGGGCGCCAGGGGCCGATCCGATCGGCCCGGCCTTACGCGAGCTGCGTTACTATAGCGCCTCGCTGTATGACTTCGTAGCGACAGTGCGAGGTGTAACCTCATACGAGGAGCTAAAGGATGCGCTCAACCGGAAACGAGCGCTTCAAGCGGGTGGGTGAACAGGCATTGCCCCGCACGATCGGTGAGGCGCTAGCCTATGCGCGGGCGCTTTGCGCTACTCGCGGAGAAGTTCTAACACCCAATACAGCGCAAGCGTTACTGGCGTATGTCACCGGACGTGGGCGGGCGTGGCTGTTGGCCCATCCGGAAGAGGTGCTAGCACCTCAAGATGCTGAGCGGTTCGCGATCTTGCTCAAACGCGCCGCCGAAGGTGAGCCGTTGGCGTATCTGGTTGGCGAGCGTGAATTCTATGGTTTTCCCTTCAGTGTGACGCCTGATGTGCTCGTCCCTCGTCCTGAAACGGAGGCGCTGGTTGACGTCGCGCTGGAGTGGATAAGCGCACGGGGTCTGGCTGCCCCGCGTGTGGTGGATGTCGGCACAGGCAGCGGGGCGATAGCCGTGACCCTGGCGCTTAAGCTGCCTGCTGCGCAGATCATCGCTGTGGATATTTCATGGGAGGCGCTGCTCATAGCGCAGATCAACGCTGTGCGCCACAGTGTTGCGGAGCGCCTTGCCCTTGTGCTTGGCGATCTCCTCGAAGCCCTGATCGGGCCATTTGATGTGATTCTCGCCAACCTCCCTTATGTCAGCCAAGCGGAGCTTGAAGCGCTGGAGGTGGGGCGCTGGGAACCGCGCGTTGCGCTGAATGGCGGGGCAGATGGTCTGCATCTTGTGCGACGCCTGATCGATCAGGCACCGAAGCGGCTCGTGCGCGGGGGGTTACTAGCGTTGGAGATCGGCGCCGAGCAAGGACCACCCGTGATAGCGCTCTGCCGTGCAGTGTTTCCGCAGGCAGAAATCGCCATCCTGCCCGATCTAGCCGGGCACGACCGCATTGTAAGGGTGATCACCAGGTGACCGAATGGCTTGCCGTTGAAGACCCCCAAGCCCCCTTGCGTGCGGCCGAGGTTATCCGGCAAGGAGGACTGGTGATCCTGCCAACCGACACGGTTTACGGTGTGGCTGCCGATCTATGGCAACCCCAGGCAGTGGCGGCGATCTATGCCGCCAAGCGCCGCCCACCCGAACGCGCCATTCCCATCTTGCTGGCCGATCCGA
This sequence comes from Anaerolineae bacterium, assembly GCA_034434955.1. GTDB lineage: Bacteria > Chloroflexota > Anaerolineae > Aggregatilineales > UBA3940 > DAOTYL01. The sequence goes on from DAOTYL010000203.1 coordinate 4,371, forward strand.
AAGATATTGCGCAAGTGGCACAAGATGTACCGCCGATGGCCCGACGACTGGCGGAAGTTTTCTGGCCCGGCCCACTGACCATTGCCGTGCCCAAGCGGCCTGATGTGCCCCCCATTGTCTCATCGTTGCCAACGGTCGGCGTGCGCATTCCCAACCACGAGGCGACGCGGGCAGTGATCCGTGCGTGTGGTGGCGCATTGGCCGTCACGAGCGCCAATCTCTCCGATCAGCCCAGCGCACTCACGGCTGAAGACGCCGCTCAAGCGTTGGGCGAGGCCGTCGCATTGGTGCTGGATGGAGGACGGTGCCCTGGAGGGGTGCCCTCAACAGTGGTGGACATAAGCAGTGGGGACATTCGTATCGTGCGGATCGGCCCGCTGGATGAGGCAGCGTTGCGACGGGCGCTGGAAGGGTGAGGTTGTTCCGCTCTGGGCAGCCT
>DAOTYL010000204.1:0-3750 GCA_034434955.1 Anaerolineae bacterium
TCCTCTTCACCGGCGAGTATGGTCAGCGCCATGTGGATAATCTGCGCCGCTACGCCCCCTCGGATTGGGTCATTGAGACGTGGCAGACGCCGCGTTCATTGCCTATCGTGCTGGATTATCCGGAGGACTACTTGCCCGCTACGCTGCCCCCCGCCGACCTCATCCTCTCGCTGGCCGAGCTGCCTGGCGTGGCAGAGATGATCCCGCCGCTGGCGCAGCGCAGCGGGGCGCAGGCTGTCATTGCGCCGATTGACAGCCAAGCGTGGCTGCCTTTTGGGCTGGCGCGGCAACTGCGCGAATGGCTGGCGCGTCTCAACGTGGCCTGCGTGACGCCCATGCCCTTTTGCTCGCTCACCGAGACGCATGTCCACGCTGTGCGCCTGCGCGAGGCCTACGGCGGCGATCTGCCCGGCTATGACCTGATCCGTGCCTTCGCCCGCCACTTTGGCCGCCCATCCTTCCGCATCACCGTGGACAAGCCCAATGGGCACATCACCAGCATGGAGGTGCTACGCGATGCCTGCTGCGGCTGCACCCGCTTTGTGGCCGCCAAAATGGTGGGCGCTCCGGTAGAGGATGCACTGGAGGCTGCCGGTTTGCATCATCACCACTACCCCTGTCAGGCCAGCATGGGCATCGATCCTCTTTACGGGGACACGCTGATGCACATCTCCGGCAATCTGATGAAAGAAGCCGTCCGTGAGGCGCTGGGAGATAACCTGCGCGTAGCCTATCTGCGCCCCAGCGGACGGGTGGAATAGCGGCGCGGTCTTATCTTACCCCCTGTTCCCTCTCCATCACTGCGCTTACAGCGACCACAGGTCCTGAGAGAGCGGCGGCCTACAGGGCCGACGGGGGTGGGCAGATTTACTCATCTGTAACCCTTGGCCCCTCTTTCGGCTATGCGCGTTCAGCAAGGCTGTGATAAACTTACGGCGAGCCACGCACGCCGTGGGCCGATCGTTGTACCGTCCGCAGCATCATGTACGCTGTGAGGGGGAAGAAGCACCGATGACGACTCAGGCTCAGAGCCGAGCTCAGCCCTACCGCCGGATCGTCCGCGCAAGGCCCTGGCTGGCCCGCCTGACGCTGATCGTGGTCTCTGTGGTGATCCTCACCAATCTGGTGGCGGCGCTGCTGGTGGCAGGCTATCAAATCTACTACGATGGCCTCATCTTCCCCGGCGTGAGCGTATGGGGCGTGGACCTGAGCGGCATGACGCCACAGGAGGCCGCCCAAGCCTTGAGCGGGCGCTTCAATTATCCTCAAACGATCACCATTACCTTCCGCGATGGGGCGAATATCTGGCCGGTGAGCGCCGCTGCGCTGGGTGTGCAGTTTGACGTCGCGCGCACCGTGCAGGCCGCCTACGAAGTGGGGCGCCATCCGCAGGTGATCACCAGCCTGCGCCAGCAGGCGGCGGCCTGGCGCAGCGGCGTGATGATCTCCCCCGTGATCGTTTACGACCAACGGGCTGCCGAGCAGGTGCTGGGGCAGATCGCTGCCGCCATCAACCGCCCTGCACGAGATGCCACCGTGAGCATCAGCAACCTGCAGGCAACCGCCACGCCGGGTCAGATCGGGCGGCAGGTGGACATGGCGGCCACCCTCGCTGCATTGGGTGAGCAGATCAGCCGCCTGCAGAGCGGCGAGGTCAACGTGGTGGTGATTGAGACCGAGCCGCAGATCATGTCGGCGGAGCACACCGCGGAGACGATCAACGCCATCCTTTCCGCCGATCTGGAAGTCTACATTGAGAATCCCTATGCGGGCGACCCCGGCCCGTGGATCGCCTCCCGCGAGGCGCTGGCCCGCATGATCGTTGTGGATCGCGTGGACGTGGGGGGCGGCAAGGCCGATTACGCCGTGCGGCTGGACAACGCCCAGCTGGATGCGTTGCTCCAACCGTTGGCGCCACAACTGGCCCGTGAAGCCATCAACGCCCGCTTTGACTTTGACGAAGCAAGTGGCCAGATCACTCCTATCTCACCCAGCCAGAACGCGCGTGTGCTGAATATTCCTGCCTCCATCCAGCAGATCAATCAGATGGTCGTCAGCGGCAGCCACCGTGTGCCGCTGGTGTTCAACATCACCCCGCCCGCCGTGCCTGACACGGCTACTGCCGAGGAGCTGGGCATCCGTGAGCTGATCTCCTCGGCTACTACCTACTTTGCCGGCTCCTCACAGGAGCGACGCGCCAACATCCAAACGGCGGCAAGTCGTTTTCACGGCCTGGTGATTGCCCCCGGGCAGGAGTTCTCCTTCAACGAGTACCTCGGCGATGTGAGCGTGGAGAGCGGCTTTGAGCAGGCGCTCATCATCTACAACGGGCGGACCATCACGGGCGTGGGCGGCGGGGTGTGTCAGGTGAGCACGACGGCCTTTCAGGCCGCCTTCTACGCCGGATTCCCCATCCTTGAGCGCTGGCCACATGCTTATTGGGTAGCCTACTACGATGCGGGCGAAGGCAAAGGCATGGATGCCACCGTATACGCTCCGTTAGTAGACCTGCGCTTCGTCAACGACCTGCAGAGTTATCTGCTGATTGAGACCGAGACCGATCTCAGAAACCTCACCGTGACCTTCCGCTTTTACAGCACCAGCGACGGGCGCACGGTGCAGAAAGACGGGCCGTACATCACCAATAGGGTGCCGCACGGCCCCGATCTCTACGAGGAGAACCCCGAGCTGCCCCCGGGCACGCCGCCGAAAAAGGTGGATTTTGCCGTGGACGGCTTCGACGCGACGGTTTACCGCACTGTCTACCGTGATGGGCAGGTGCTGTATCAGGACACTTTCTTCAGCCAGTACATGCCCTGGCAAGCCGTCTATCAGGTTCCGCCCGGGGAGATTCCGCCCGGCGCGGCGCGGGTAGGAGGGCCGTAGTCTGCGCCCGCAGGCGAAGTGTTGCCGTGAGCAGTAGCCTTATAGAGAGACGGTGGTTTAGGTGTCCATCTTATCTGCTCTGCATTTACACCCCGAGACCTTTTTCCTCCTTGTGCTGTTAGCGGCGATTTTGGCTGCGCTGTTGGGCATCTATGCGCTTATGCGCCGCCGAACGGTGGAAGGGGCTACGGCCTTTGCGGTTTGCATGGCCGGCATCAGCATCTGGTCGCTGGGCTACGCGCTGGAGCTCGCCGCCCCCACGCTGCCTGAAAAGCTCTTCTGGGCGCGTGTGCAGTACGGGGGCATCGTTGTTGTCCCGCTGATGTGGCTGATCTTCGTCATCCAGTATGTGGGGCTAGGGCGGCGTATAACCCGTCGCCACGCGCTGGCGCTGGGTGGCATCCCCGCCTTTGTCCTGCTGATGGTGTGGACCAACGATCTGCACCACTTGCACTGGCGGACGATGGCCCTACGCACGGAGGGCGTCCCGCTGCCGACACTGCAACCCACCTACGGCCCCGTCTTCTGGGTTCACACCGCCTACTCCTACGGCCTGCTGATCGCCGCGCTCATCCTCCTGATGTGGGCTGCGCTGAGCGCCCCAAAAACCTATCGCCAGCAGATCGTGATCCTGCTCGGCGCCTCGGTGCTCGTCTGGCTGGCCAACGGCGCGACGGTGATCGGCAACCTAGCCAACCTACCCCTCGTCGAGGGGTTGGACCTTACGCCGCTGTTCTTTCCCTTCAGTGGGCTGCTTGCGGCGTGGGGCATCTTCGGCCTGCGCATGTTGGATATTGCCCCCGTTGCACGCCATACCGTTGTGCAGGAGCTACACGATGCGATGTTCGTGGTAGGCGCCGACGA
>DAOTYL010000205.1:0-8531 GCA_034434955.1 Anaerolineae bacterium
ATTTCGGCCTGCGCCGTCCACATGGCTGCCTGGGCGATCAACGTCTCCAGCGCCATGTTGTGCGCCTGCGCGATCTCGGCAGCCTCTTCGGCCAGCGTCCGCGCCTCCTGCGGATCGCCCTGCCAGCGCCGCATCACCGAGGTACTGATCAAGATGGAGAGGCGCAAGAGCGGCTCACCATCACCCAGTAACTCCAGCGCCCGTGTGTAGAGACGGGCGGCCTCCTCGTAGTTGAACAGGTCGCGCAGCAGGTCACCCAAGCTCCACAGCAGGTAGCTCTCGGCGCGGCGATCGGAAAAACGGGCGATAGTGCGCAGGCCCTCTTGAAAAGTAGCCCTAGCCTGAAGGTAGTCGCCGCGCTGGTGATAGTAGTAGCCGAGGTTGTTGAGTGCCAGCGCCAGTGCTGCCGCGCCCCCCAGCGAGCGGCGCAGCGCGACGTACTCATGAAGGCAAGCCCCTACGTCGTCAAGGCGTCCTAGCCGCGTATAGGCGATGTGGAGGTCCTGTAGCAGATGGGAGAGGGCCGAGAGATCGCCATCGGCGCGATAGTAGGGCAGGGCCTCTTCCAAGCAGCGGATGCCGGTTTCCACATCGCCCAGAAAGACCAGCCCCATGCCTAGAATACGGAGAGCACGGGCACGCAAGTTGGCCGTATCCGGCAGGATTTCCACCAATTGCGAGGCCTGCTGCGCCGCTTGCTGATACTGCCCGCCTTGCAGCTTGATCACCAAGCGCTGGAGCTGCACCTCACCGATGCCTATCTCATCGCCCTGCGCCCTAAAGGCCTCTTCCGCCGCATGGAGTTCCGTTGCCGCCCGGTCGTACTCATAGCGGTCAATGTAGATACGGGCGCACATATACTGCAAGCGCGGATGGGGGATACCGCTCCCCGCTAGACGTAAGTTCCAATCCAGCAGCGTTTCCAGCTTGCCTTGAGAGAAGTAAGCGCCGGCGACGCGCTCCGCCAGCGCGGCAGCACGTTCGGGCATCTGGGCGGTGATGTAGTGCTCAAAGGCCTCTTCAAGGTCGCCTTGCTCTTCTAGCCAGCGTGCGGCGCGGGCGTGGAGGTCCACGAAGCGCTGCGGGTCCCGCCGCTGCAACTGATCCTGCAGGAAGGCGCGGAAGAGCGAATGATAGACCAGCCCTCCGGAAATGCGCGAGAGGAAGAGGTTGCGCACCTGGGCTTCGGCCAGCCAGCGGCTGCTGTTGCGCAACCCCAGCGCCGAGGCGCACATCTCCGGCGTCAAGCGGCGCAGCGTGGAAGAAGCCAGCAGAAAGTCGCGCAGGGCCGGCTGCTGAGAATGGAGCATGGAAAGGGCCAGCCCCTCGAAGAGCGCTTCCGGCCCCCCGCCGCCAAGCATGGCTTCCTCCAGATCGGGTGGAAGGGGCTGCAGCGCCAACACAATGCCAGCAGGCCATCCTTCCAGCCGCTCGACCAGTCGGCGGGCCTCTTCTTCGGAGGGTTTCCTGCCCGACATGCGATAGGCGAGGTCGATGGCCTCCGCAACGCTAAAGCGCAGTTCACCCTGCCCGAGGGCCAGCACTTCACCGCGTGCCATCATCTCTGCATAGGGCAGGCGCAGCACGGTGCGGCTGATGAGGATCATATGGCAGTTGTAGGGCAGGAGCGCGATGAGTTGGCGCAGCCACATCTCGGCAGCGGTTGAGCCGGCCAAGTGGTGGGCATCGTCAAGGACGTAAACGATCTCGCTGTCGGTGGCGTCGCGCAGGTAATCCGCCACAAAAGCCGCCAGCTCGCCGGGCGCATAGTTCTGTGCCTCGGGGGTGGGCTGGATGTCCGGCGCAACCTGTTCAATGGCGGCCAATGCGTGGGCGTGGAGGTTGGGCACGTCGCGCTCACGCGGCTCAACCGTGTGCCAGACGACAGGATAGGGAACCTGATGGACAAACTGCGAAACGACGGTCGTCTTGCCGTAGCCGGTAGGGGCGCTGATAACGGTCAGTTTATGCTCCAAAGCGCCGCTTAGCTGGGCAAGCAAAGAGGGCCTCTCGATGGCGCCGGGCGTGTGAGGAATGTAGGCTCTCTGATGTTCTTTCAGGCCCACCATACGATGGCTCCCGCCACAACCTCTTGCCACCACCCACAAAGGGCGCTATCGCCAAGGCTCAACGCCTCCCATCCGGTGAAGTATAAACGATCCGCCGAGCGCATCAAAATCGTGTCAGTGGGGAAAGGAGTCGCCTCACGCCCCGGCTTCCTCTTCTTCTTTACCAAGCGGTGCTAGGGAGTAGGGATAGGGGAGCGAGCAGAATGAGCCGGAGGGTGAGGCGCTTAAGCGCTCCATCACCTAGGCGCTCTCTGCGGAAGTTCAAGCAAAGGAGCGAACCGGCCTATGAGAGATAGTCGCGCAGATTGTGGGCCAGGCGCGGATGGCGCAGGCGGCGCAGTGCCTCTTTTTCGAGCTGGCGGATGCGCTCACGCGAGAGGCCGAACTTGTTGGCGATCTCCTCCAGCGTGTGCTGCTCGCCCCCGCCCAGGCCGAAACGCAGGCGCAGGATGTGCGCCTGACGCGGGGTCAGCTCGGCCAGCACTTCCTCAATAGTCTCCTGTAGGAGGTGATGGGCCGCCGCTTCAGATGGCTCAGGGGTTTCCTGATCCTCAATGAAGTCCCCAAACTCACTGTCGCCGTCGTCTCCCACCGGCCGCTCCAGTGCGATGGCGTGCTGGCTGGCATCCATCATGCCGCGCACGCTCTCGGCGGGTAGTTTCATCTCCTCGGCGATCTCCTCCGGCGTGGGGCGACGTCCCAGTTCCTGCTCCAGGATCTGAGCGCTGCGGTACATCTGACGGATGCGCTCCGTCATGTGCAGAGGAATACGGATGGTGCGCGTTTTCTGCGCCAAGGCGCGTGTGATCGCCTGACGGATCCACCAAGTGGCATAGGTGCTGAAGCGGTTGCCACGTGTATAGTCATACTTGTCGACGGCACGCATCAGCCCCACATTGCCTTCTTGGATCAGATCGGGGAAAGGCAACCCCTGGCCCATATAGCGCTTGGCGATGCTCACTACCAAGCGGGTGTTGGCACGCCCCAGATGTTCCCGCGCTTCCTGCGCTTCCTCGATCTTGCGCAGGTATTCGGCGCGTTCTTCCATGGTGAGCGGGGCGCCGCTCTCCAGCTTCTTGCGGGCCTTTTTGCCCTGCTCGATGCGCTTGGCCAGTTCGATCTCTTCCTCCGCCGTCAGCAGCGGCTCCTGAGCCATTTGGCGGAAATACAGCCCGACGGGGTCATCCGCCGAGACGGCGTTGATGTCCGCCAGTATCTCATCGGTGTCGATGTCCTCTTGCTCCTCCGAGAGATCGAGCAGGGTATCTTCCTCGTCGCCTTCCTTCGTGCGCACCTCAATGCCGAGTTCGTCGAGCTCCTCTAGCAAGGCATCAAAGAGGGCCTCGTTGAAATCGTCGCCGATCACCTCCAACACGTCTCTATAGGTGACATAGCCGCGCATCTCGGCGCGTGCGAGCAGTTCCTGCAACGCCTCGCTATGGGGGTCTTCAAAGGTATGGGTCACTGATTGCACTCTGTCAATCATCTCCACCAGATCGTCCCAACCATCCTTTTTTGGATTTGAACCGGTTGTCAAGCCTTCCTATTTTAGCACAAGCCAAGACCTACTTTCAAGCAAGCCGCAATGTTTCAGCCCCATTGTGCTTTGGACCGTTTTCGCCAAAGGGCGCCCACGCGAAGGACAGCCTTCTTTTTGGCTACACAAACTCTACACATTTCTCTCATGAAATACATACACTTCTGCGCTATGTTGATCTATGGTCAGGATATTCCGCTGCTGTGGAACACTCTTATTGAGGAGGATGGTAGCGATGCTTGCCAAACGCACAATGCTCGTGGTGGCCGCAGCGCTGAGCGCGGGCTTGCTTACAGCAGCCTGCGGTTCTATTGTGCTGCCCGGCGCTCAGATGCTCACCAATCAGGCACGCGAGCTGCTCACGGCGCCCTCTGCCGAGCAGACGCCCGCGCCGGAGAGCGCTGCTGCTCCGACCGTTGCCCAGATCGTGACCGCCGATCTGGAGGAACGCCTCGGCGACTTGTATGACAACGCCAACCCGGGCGTAGTGAGCGTACAGGTAACCCAGCGTCTTGGTGGATGGCAGCAAGGTCCTTTTATCTTCCCCTTCCCTTATTTCCCCAATCAACCTGAAGAGCAGCCCTATGCTTATGGGCAAGGGTCGGGCTTTGTGTATGATACGGAAGGCCACATCGTCACCAACTACCATGTGGTGGGCGAGGCCGACAGCATCACCGTCGTCTTTTGGGACGGCAGCAGTGCCTCCGCAGAGCTGGTAGGCGGCGACCCGGACAGCGATCTGGCGGTGATCAAGGTAGACGTGCCCAGCGATAAACTCCACCCGCTCCCCCTTGGCGACTCGGATGCCTTGCGCGTCGGCCAGATGGTGGCGGCCATCGGCAACCCCTTTGGTCTCTCGGGCACGATGACCACGGGGATCATCAGCGCCCTGGGCCGCACGCTGCCCTCACAGGCACGCACGGTTGACGGACAGGCGTTCAGCATCCCCAACGTGATCCAGACCGATGCAGCGATCAACCCGGGCAACTCCGGCGGCCCGCTGCTCAACCTCTCAGGTGAGGTGATCGGCGTTAACACAGCCATCGAGTCGAGCGTGCGCCAGTACAGCGGTGTGGGCTTCGCCGTGCCTTCGAATCTGGTCAAGCAGATCGTGCCGCAGCTCATCGAGAAGGGCTATTACGAACACGCCTGGCTGGGCATCTCCGGTACTGACCTGCGTCCGGAGATCCGCGAGGCGATGGATTTGGACGCCGATCAGCAGGGCGTGCTCATCATAGAGGTCACCGCAGGCAGTCCGGCAGATAAGGCAGGCTTGCGTGGTGGCACCCGTCAGGTGCGGGTGAACGGCCAGCGCATTTGGGTCGGCGGCGATGTGATCGTCAGCGCCAACGGTAAGGCCATCACCTCCATGCAAGACCTGATCGCCTTCATCGACTCGCAGCAAGTCGGCGCAGAGGTCACGCTGGGCGTGCTGCGCAACGGAGAGCAGATCGAGGTAGACGTTACGCTGGGGGCACGTCCGCGGTCGAATCGGTAAGCACCTGGGGAGGACTTCCCCCCATCAGGGGCCTCACCCCCCTTTCTCCTTCAGGTGAAAAGAGGGTGAGGCCATTTCATCTCCCGCCGACCGTTGGCTAGTGCCCGGAGCCTTCCGTCATCTGCCCGCTGAAGACCTCCGGATTCTCCTCGCCTTCAGCATAGAGGTATCCCGCCAGCCCACGCTCCAGACGGCTGAGGGCGTGATCGACTAAGATGTAGCGCCCGGGCACCTCCAGCTTGAACTCCACCATTGTCGCGCCGCCGGGAGGTACGGAGATGGTCTGCACGTCGGTAAGCGGCGGCGAGGTGAGCGAGGCGAAGGGATAGGCGCGGTCGAAAATCTCACCGATGACGTGGAAGGACGAGGTGAAGTTCGGCCCACCCACACCGAAGAAGATGCGCACCGTCTCGCCGACCTTGGCCCGCAGGGCATTCTCCTCGCGGGTGAGGGCGCCCGCAGCGCCGTTGAAGACGAAGTATTCCGGCGCCTCGGCCAGCATCTTCTCCATGCTGAAGTCCAGATGCCCCAGCGTGCCGAAGGGCTGTACGGTGTAGATTTCGCCCTGCATCACGTAGAACTCGCGGTCAACCGGCGGCAGGCCACCCTCCGGCTCCACAAGGATCAGGCCGTACATGCCGTTGGCGATGTGATGGGCGACGCTCGGCGTGGCGCAGTGGTAAACATAGAGGCCCGGATTGAGCGCCTTGAAGGTGAAGAACGTCTCCTCGCCCGGGTTGGTTTGGGTGAAGACCGCGCCCCCACCGGGACCGGTCACCGCATGCAGGTCGATAGAGTGGATGAAAGTGTTGCCGGTGGCGTTGCGCAGATGCAGCTCCACCGTATCGCCTACACGGACGCGGATGAAGGGGCCGGGCACCGTGCCGTTAAAGGTGAAGTAGGTTAGCGTGGTGCCGTCGGCGAGCTGCCCCTCGATCTCCTGCGTGGTGAGCGTCACGCGCACCATCTGCGGTTCGCGCTCGCCGATGGGCGGGGGCAGGTCCGCCGGATGGTGGACAATGTTCTCGCCCACCGCTGCCTGCGATTGCGGGTTGCCAACCCGCAGCGTGCCCCACATGCCTGCCTGACGGTGGCCGGGGATGGTGCAGTAGTAAACGTACTCGCCCTCTTGCTCCACCGTAAAGGTGACGGTGGTCTGCTGGTTCAGCTCGGTGAGGCTGCCGGTGCTCACGCCGAACTCGTCAATGGCCAGATCGTGCTCTACGCCGTCGCCGTTGATGAGCGTGATGCTCACCGTGTCGCCCGGGTTAGCGGTGAGGGTGGGGTTAACCACGCCGTCGATCTCGCCGCCCACGCCCACAAAGACCAGTCCGCCGTAGTCGCCGCCGGTGATGAGGGTGTAGGCCACATCTACCTCTTCGGCGGCGAGGGCTACCTCGGCGCCGGTGGGGGTTGCGGTCGGTGCGGGGGCGGGGGTCGGGGCGCTGGCCGTCTGCAAGGCGGAAGCCGTCGCCTGCGCTGCTTGCTGCTCCAGCGCCGAAGGTTCCGGCGAGCAGGCCGCCAGCGCCAGCACCACAATAAACAGGAAGAACCTAGCGCGTGGCATCATCGTTCTCCGTCCTTTCGCGAAAGGTTTTCTTCTTCGTACGCTTTGAGCGAAAGGATCAGGAAAGGCAACGCGATGGCATCCACCGGGCAGAGGTCTTCGCACAACGTGCAGTAGGTGCATAGCTCGGGATGCACCAATGCCGCTTTGACCCGTCTATCGGGCAGCGTGATCTGCCCCAACGCACCGGTAGGGCAGGTCTCCACACACTTGCCGCAGCCTGTGCACTTTTCTTGATCGATCTGAGGCAGCCAAGCGTTGTCGTCCATCCGTCCTTCGCTCTGCTCTCTTGTGTATACTGACATCATACGCGCAGGAGAACGACCTGCCTTGATCTGGATCAACTTGCCGCTTTACCCCTCCCGAAGCGCCTCTCTACCACGGCGGGGAGGGAAAACGTGCGCAGATCACGGGGGAAAGGTGAGGCTTACTTACCCCAGCGCCAGCGTCCGCAGCAAGTCTGGGTCGACGATCACAATGCGGTGGCGGTCAAAGCGGATAGCGCCCGCTTCCTCCAGCATCCGCAGTGCCCGGCTGACCGATTCCGGCGTGGTGGCCAGGTGGGCAGCGATGGCGGCGCGGGTCACCGGCGGGCGCCCAGAAGGAGCGTTGTCCATCTGAGCGAGCAGGAAGCGTGCCAGCCGCGCGGGAACGGAATACAGCGCCAAGTCCTCGATCTGCCGCACCAGCGTACGCACACGCGCCGTCAGCACTTCCAGAGCGGCCAGTGCCAACGCCGGATCGGTGTGCAGCATTGCCCGCAGGTCCTGCGAGCCGATCGCCCACGCCGTCACGGCAGTCAGTGCGGCAGCGTTGGCGGGATTCGGCCCCCCATCCAACGCCGAGATGTCGTTGAATGAGTCGCCCGGGCCGGGCATATGCAGGATATGCTCGCGCCCCTCAAGGCTGATCTTGTAGATTTTCACCCGCCCGCGCTCGACCACCCACAGGCCGGCGGAAGGGTCGCCCTCGAGGAAGATGATCTCCTCCGCCGCGAACTGGTGCATCGTGGCAGCCTGCACCAGCAAATTCAGGCTCTGCGGCCCCAAATTGCGGAAGTAGGGGTGGCGGCTTAAGCACACTGCCAACGAGAACTCGGCAGGTGCAGGGGCAGGTGTCATGGCATCCCCCCTCGGCTGATGACGCCCCGTGCTCCTATGTGCCGCGCAGTCTGGCCCCGCAGTGGCGGCAGAAGCGGTCGCCGGGTTGAGCAGGCCGACCGCACTGAGGGCAGAAGCCCCCGCCGCTCTTGACCTGCGGGGTCGACGCGGCGCGGCGGCTGAAAGGCCGCACCGTCTGGAAGAACCAGTAGCCCACTCCACCGAGGATGAGCAGTCCACCGGCGGCCAGCAGAGCCACCGCCAGCGGCGGGATGCCTGTGCCGGTAGCGGTCGCTGCGGCGTCGGTCTGGGGGACGCTCTCACCGGCGGCGGGCGAGAGTTGATCTGCCGTTAGTCTGTTATCTGCTTTGGTGTAGGTTAGGCGCAGATCAAGCGCTTCGCCGGCAGCGATGCCGTTGCGGGCGAGGGTGTACAGCGGCAAGCCGAAGTCGTCAGTGGAGAATGCGCCGCCCACAGGCTCCACTGCCAGCCCCTGCGCCCCGTATGGTGACTGTACTTCGTAGGTCAGCGTGGCGATGGCGTAAGGCGCTGTCCACGTCAGCGCGTAGGTGCGCTGTTGGCCCTCGACCTGTAGCGCCGTATCGTAGAACTCCACCCAGAACGAGCCGTTGGGCGAGGTCACGACAACCTCGTTGCCCTCCTGCCGATATTCCGCAGCAAGCAGATCGCCGCTGATTTCATCCACAAAGGCTACAGCGTGAATGGTGGCGCTGGGGGGCAGGGAGAAGCGCAACTCGAC
>DAOTYL010000206.1:0-11356 GCA_034434955.1 Anaerolineae bacterium
ATGATCACGTATGCATGGGCTGTCTCGGGGTTGGATTTCACCTTGGCGCAGATCTCATATCCCGACATGCCGGGCATGATGATGTCCAGCAGGATCAAATCGGGTGCCTCACGCATGGCGATGTCGTAAGCCTCGAGGCCGTCGCGTGCGGTGAAGACACGCACCCCGTAGGGATGGAAATGGACGAGGATGCTTTCCAGAAGCTGGCGGCTGTCGGGTTGATCTTCGGCGATCAGAACCTTTTTGCTCATGCCCACGCCCACAGTGCGTATCGCAGGGGACACTCTTTCAGTGTAACACAGGCCTGTCAAAAGGGGAAAGGTGCGCGGGCTACTTACGAAAATCAGAGGCGGAAGCTTTACCCCTTCTGCTCTATAGCACGAGAGAGACAAATAGGGCGCGAGATTGGGAAGTTAGCCTATTGTAACAGCCTCTCTTGTCAACACCCTTTATATGAGTATTGCTCGGCCGAGTTGATAGTGTAAAATAACGAGAGAGCGTTCCGTGGGCTAGGGAATGCATGGCTATTACTCACCATGCCCACAACCTGCAAGTGAGCATCCGGCAGAGCTGCCGTCGCGCGTCTGCACAAACGATCTAACAGGAGCATTAGGAATTGGAACTCCGACAATATATAGTCATTCTCCGCCGCTGGTGGTGGCTGCTTGCACTGTTGACCCTCGTGGGTGGAGGAGTTGCCTTTGCTGCGGGTGAGCTTCAGCAGCCGGTCTATGTAGCCACAACCACCATCCTCATCAATCAGGCTCCTGGTGCCTTGCCGGATTACAACGCCGTTCAGCAGGGCCAGCGCGTTGCCAGTACTTACGCACAGCTGCTTCAGCAGCGTCCGGTACTGGAGCAGGTTGCGGAGAATCTAGGGCTGAACATCAGCCCGGAGGCGTTGGATGGGATGATCAACGTCATTCCCATCCCCGACACGAATCTCCTTGAGCTGAAGGTGCAGGACACCGATCCACAGCGCGCTGCAGACATCGCCAACGAGGTGGTAAGGGTCTTCATCGCGCAGAATCTGGAGTTTCAGGAGAGCCGCTTTGCGGATTCTCTCCAGAACCTGCAGTCAGAGATGGATAAGGTGCAGGCCGAGATCACGCGCACGGAAGCCCGCCTTGACGTGCTGGACAGCGATACTACCCTGACACCTGCCGAGCAAGAGGAACGCAATCGCCTCCAGCAGCTGCTGGCGGAGTACCGCAGCAGTTATGCTACATTGCTGGATCGCTATGAGCAGATACGGCTAGCGCAGGCGCAAGCCACCGACAAGGTAAGTGTGGTAGAGGATGCGCTGCCTGGTCGACGCGCGGGGCAGTCTAGCTTGATGCTGTCTCTGCAAGGAGCACTGGTTGGCTTGTTATTGGGGGTAGGGTTGGTCGTGCTCATTGAGTATCTCAACGACACTGTGAAGAGCAAGGAGGAAGTAGAGGCGCTGACCGGCCTGCCCACGCTGGGCATGATCGGGAATATCGAGCGGGGGGATGACCCGCACGATCTCTTGGTGACGGTCACGCACCCACGTGCTCCTGCTGCAGAAGCTTATCGGGTCTTTCGCGCCAACCTTGAGTTTCTTGCCGTGGGTGAGCCGATCCGCAGCATTGTGGTCACCAGCACGGGGCCCGTCGAAGGCAAGACAACCACAGCCGCCAACCTTGCAGTGGCCCTCGCGCAAGCAGGCAAACGGGTGATTCTGGTGGATGCAGACCTGCGCCGCCCAACGTTGCACAAATTGTTCCAGTGTAGCAACAGCATGGGTGTTTCCACTGCTCTGCTACAGGCAGGCAGCGAGGTAACCAGTCATCTGGTAAGCACTGAGGTCGAGAACCTATATCTGATGCCTAGTGGACCTCTGCCGCCCAACCCGGCAGAACTCCTGGGGTCGCAGCGGGCTGCTGAACTCATTAGGCGGTTGGCGCGACATGCCGACATGGTGATCCTTGACAGCCCTCCTGTGCTGGCGGTAGCCGATCCGGCCCTGCTGGTACGCTATTGCGATGCGGCCCTCTTGGTAATATTGGCAGAGAAGACGCAAGCGGGGGCGCTGCGTAGGGCCAAAGAACAGCTGGAGCAGGCTGGCGCGTCTCGCATGGGGTTGGTGCTTAACCGCGTTCCGGCCTCCAGTAACGGTTACTATTATTATCAGTATCACTACTACTCTCGCAGAGAAGAAGACTAAGCGTCATGACAAGCCGGGCAGGCAGCCTGACGGAATCCCAGGTCTCGCCTCCATCGCAGGAAACGGTTGACGCCCAGCCCCTTGTGCACATTGAGCCTTCGCGGGGCTGGGCGTCCCTCAAACTGCGTGAGTTGTGGGAATACCGCGAACTCCTGTACTTTCTGGTGTGGCGTGACGTCAAGGTGCGCTACAAGCAGACGGTGATCGGCGCAGCATGGGCGATAATTCAACCTTTTTTCACCATGGTGGTCTTCAGCCTGTTCTTCGGCGGGCTGGCCAATGTCCCCTCGGACGAAGTTCCTTACCCTATCTTCAGCTACGCGGCACTAGTGCCCTGGACGTTCTTCGCCAACGGGTTAAGCCAATCGGCCAATAGCTTGGTGGGCAGTGCCAACCTGATCAAGAAAGTGTACTTTCCCCGTTTGGTGATCCCCATCTCCAGTGTGCTCTCTGGCGTCATAGACTTCGCCCTTGCCTTCCTTGTCCTGCTGGGGATGATGCTTTTTTACGGCATTGTGCCCACTGTCAACATCGTGTGGCTACCCCTGTTTCTCCTCTTGGCCCTCATCACTGCTCTGGGGGCTGGGCTGTGGCTCTCGGCAATGAATGTGCAGTTCCGCGATGTCCGTTACGCTATCCCTTTCCTCATCCAATTCTGGATGTTTGCCACGCCCATTGCCTATCCCAGTAGCCTGATCAAAAACGAACTCTTGCGTGCGCTTTATGGGATCAACCCCATGGCCGGGGTAGTGGAGGGGTTTCGTTGGGCGCTGTTAGGAACGGAAACAAGGCCCGGTCCCACCATCGCCGCTTCCTCGTTGGTGGCGCTGGCCTTGTTGATCGGCGGCCTGTTCTACTTCCGGCGCATGGAGAAGACGTTTGCAGACGTAGTTTAATTAGGTAGCGACATGAGTAACGTTGCCATCCGCGTAGAAGGATTGGGAAAACAGTACCACATAGGCGGCCGGCAGGAGCACTACCGCACCCTGCGCGACACCCTGACGGATGCCTTTGTAGCACCCTTCCGCCGGGCGGGCTATCTGTTGCGTGGGCAGGCCACCGGAGCAGCAGAGCTTAATGAGACGATCTGGGCGCTTAAGGACGTCTCTTTCGAGGTCAAGCACGGTGAGGTGGTGGGCATCATCGGGCGCAACGGTGCAGGCAAGAGCACGCTGCTGAAAATCCTCTCGCGCATCACCGAGCCAACCGAGGGATATGTCGATCTCTACGGGAGGGTGGGGTCGCTGCTGGAGGTGGGGACGGGCTTCCACCCCGAGCTGACAGGGCGCGAGAATATCTATCTGAACGGCGCGATCCTGGGCATGAAGCGGGCGGAGATCGAGCGCAAGTTCGATGAGATCGTGGCCTTCGCCGAGATTGAGAGGTTCATTGACACGCCAGTGAAGCACTATTCCAGTGGGATGTACGTGCGGCTGGCGTTTGCGGTAGCAGCGCACCTGGAGCCGGAAATCCTGCTGGTGGATGAGGTGCTGGCGGTGGGGGATGCGCAGTTTCAGAAGAAGTGCCTGGGGAAGATGAGCGAGGTCGCGGGGGAAGGGCGCACGGTGTTGTTCGTGAGCCATAACATGGCGGCGGTGCAGGGTCTGTGTGGCAGTGCGATGTGGTTGGATAGCGGTCGAATCATAGGTTGGGGAGAACCTGAGAATATCACTTCCAGCTACATGCAGTCGACAGTTAGTGTCTCTACAGAGCAGATATGGGTAGATATAGAGAAAGCACCCGGCAACGAATACGTGCGTTTACGCCGGGCTAGTGTGAAAGCCCAGAATAGTGGCTTTTCTAATGGGGCTATTTCCATGCTGACCCCGATAGTCCTTGAATTTGAGTACTGGAACCTTGTGCCAGGGATGTATCTCAATCTGAGCTTGCACGTTTATAACGAGCAGGGAGTCTTGATCTTTAACACTGCACCTGTCCACGAGTCAAATTGGCATGGTAAACCATTTCCGGCGGGATTGTTCTGCAGCAGGTGCTATATCCCGCCCTATCTGCTGAACAGCGGCATGCACCGTGTTAAGCTTCTGGTTGTGCAAGATCAGGCCAGGGTCATCTACAAGCACGAAGACATCCTAGTCTTTGATGTCGCCGACTCTGCAGAAACGCACGGCAGTTGGTTCGGCAAATGGCCGGGTGCGGTGCATCCGAGACTTGAGTGGCAAACTGAGTTGATAAGCAATGTCGAAGAGTAAACCGGTAGTCTTGATCGGCGCTGGTGGCGGTTCAAGAGACGTGCTTGATATTCTGCAAGCTTGTGGTCGAGAGGTTATCGGCTTCGTTGTTGATCCACAATACGCGCAGCCTGGCAGTGTTATTAATGGGCTGCCGGTGTTGGGGGGTTTTGAGTGGCTGGCTCAGCACGCCAACTCAGTTGAGATCATATGCGGACTGGGGGCGCCGGAGCACAGATTTCATCTGATACGTCGTGCCAGGGATCTTGGGGCTACTTTCTGCTCAGTTATTCATCCCTCGGTAGTTCTCACTTCCAGAGTGGATATCGGCAAAGGGAGTTCCATTGCAGCCGGATGTGTACTGACCAACAACATCCGAATTGGAAATCACGTGCAGATCAATATTGGTTGCACTATTTCGCACGATTCTGTTTTAGAGGATTTCGTTACCTTATCCCCGGGAGTACATGTCGCTGGTAATGTGACTCTCCAGACTGGTTGCTTTGTCGGGATTGGTGCCAACATCATCGAGAAGAAGACGATCGGAGCTTGGTCGATTGTTGGTGCAGGCAGTACCATCACCAAGGACGTTCCTCCAAACACAACAGTGGTCGGCGTGCCGGGCAGAGTCATAAAGACGCGACCAGAAGGGTGGCATTTGCAGTGAAATCACGTCGGGAGTCTCTAACAATGGCCGAGAATCAACCGGTCTTCGCTGAACCGCTTCATGTTGGTCGCCCCAACATTGGCAGCCGCGAACGTCTACTACAGCGCATCAACGACATGCTCGACCGTCGCTGGTTGACCAACAATGGCCCCTATGTTCAGGAACTTGAGCAGCGCATTTGTGACTTCCTTGGCGTCAAACATTGCGTGGCCATGTGTAACGGCACAGTAGCTCTGGAGATCGCCATCCGCGCACTAGGTTTACGCGGAGAAGTTATTATCCCATCGTTCACCTTCATTGCCACGGCTCATGCGCTGCAATGGCAGGAAATCACGCCTGTGTTTTGCGACGTGGCCCCTGGTACACATCATATCGATCCCGCCCGCGCTGAGGAGCTGATCACCCCACGCACGACGGGGATCATTGGAGTGCATGTTTGGGGGAAAGCGTGCGATGTAGACGCCCTCGCTGATATTGCCAGGCGGCGCAATCTGAAGTTGATGTTCGATGCGGCTCATGCGTTCGCGTGCTCGTACAAGGGCCGGATGATCGGCAATTTTGGCGATGCGGAAGTCTTCAGTTTCCATGCCACCAAGTTCTTCAACACGTTCGAAGGTGGAGCGGTAGTTACGAACGACGATGAGCTTGCCGAGAAAATGCGCTACATGCGTAACTTCGGCTTTGCGGGCTATGACAAAGTAGAATATGTGGGTATCAACGGCAAGATGTCCGAGGTCTGCGCAGCGATGGGGTTGACATCTCTAGAGAGCTTGGACGAATTCATCGCGGTCAACTATCGGAATTACAAGGCCTATGAGCGTGCATTAGCCGATATGCCTGGTCTGACGTTGCTCCGCTATGACGAGGGCGAAAAGTGCAATTATCAGTACATTGTCGTTGAGGTAGACGAAGAAGCCGCTGGCATCAGTCGCGATCAGCTTGTCGAGTTCTTGCATGCGCATAACGTGCTTGCGCGGCGCTATTTCTACCCTGGTTGTCACCGCATGGAGCCATACCGCTCGTATTTCCCGCACGCTGGGCTGCTGCTGCCGGAGACCGAGAGATTAACGCGGCGGGTGATGTCGCTGCCGACGGGGACGGCGGTGGATGAGGATACAGTCAGACAAGTCTGCCATCTGATCGAGGTTGCAACTCGCCATCACCGCGAGATCGCGCAGAAGACGAGGGTTGAGCATGGCTGAGGCGAAACCCAAAGTCAGCGTGGTGATGATTACTTACAATCAGGAGAAGTTTATTGAGCAGGCGGTCAACAGCGTGCTCATGCAGGAGACGAACTTTGACTATGAGATTATCATCGGTGAGGACTGTTCAACGGATCGGACGCGAGAAATCCTGATCGAACTGCAAAAACAACATCCAGATAAGATCAGGCTTGTGCTCAATCCCCAGAACCTGGGGATAATACCGAATTTTATCAATGTGATGAGCATGGCGCGAGGCGAGTATGTTGCGTTTCTGGAGGGGGATGACTACTGGACGCATCCGAGGAAACTGCAGATCCAGGTGGATTACATGGAGGCACATCCGGAATGCCTGCTATGTTTCCACGCATTTGAAATAATCTGGGATCAAAGACCCGACCTGCCAGCACAAGTGATTAAGCCCTTGCCCAATGTCCCTAACAAAGACGATGGTTTTCACTCTATGCATTTCGGAACTTTTCTCTACCGCAGGAACAACCCTTTGCCTATGTGGTTCCATGATTTGCGCGCATCCGGGGAATGGCCCCTGATAACGTGGGTTCTTATGCAAGGGGGGAAGATCGGTTTCGTTGACGGAGAACCCATGTCTGTTTACAGAAAACACCCAGAGGGGGTGTCTACTGCGTGTCCCAATGTGCAGCGCGGCCTTGATAAGTTGCATGATTACCGCGTAGTAACGGCACAGCTCACTCCATACCAGCGGAAGCACATTTTCTACAGCCCCCTGTCTAGAATACACCTGTACTTATGCCGGGCTTATCTCTCCGAAGGAGACCTACCCAAAGCTCGACATCATCTGATCCGATACATATACCACGGGCGGTCACATTTTAGACGGGAGGTATCGAAAGTTGCCAAGCTGGCCCTGCAGTGCTATTTGCCGCGGTTTTATTCAATGCTGATGAAGATGAAGAAGAAGTCCACAAAAACGACAAGAGGTTTCTAGTTCTCCGCTATGAACATCCTGGCCATTATCCCCGCGCGGGGTGGCTCGAAGGGCATCCCGCGCAAGAACATCCAGCCGCTGGTGGGCAAGCCGTTGCTGGCCTACACCATTGAGCACGCCCATGCGACGCCCGCCATCTCGCGCGTGGTTGTCTCGACAGACGACGCGGAGATCGCTGCGGTGGCAGAGCAGTACGGTGCCGAGGTCATCTGGCGGCCTGCTGAGATCAGCGGCGATGATGCCACGTCCGAGTCGGCGCTGCTACACGCGCTCGATCACCTGCGGGATAGCGAGGGCTACGAGCCCGACCTCGTGGTGTTCCTGCAAGCCACCTCACCTCTGCGTCAGCCTGACGACATCCAGAAGGCCATTGAAACGTTGCAGCAGCAGGGCGCCGACTCACTGCTTTCGGTTGCGCCGTCACACGTGTTTCTGTGGCGACTGGTCAATGGGCGGGCAGAACCGGTCAACTACGACTACCGGCAGCGCCCGCGCAGGCAGGAGCGCGCGCCGGAATATATAGAGAACGGCTCGATCTACATCTTCAAGCCGTGGGTGCTGCGCGAGCAGTCCAACCGACTGGGCGGCAAGATCGCGCTGTACGTCATGGACCCCCTCGACTCGCTTCAGGTGGACGAGCCGAGCGATCTGGCATTGATCGAGCAGGTGATGGCCAGCCGCAGACGCCAGCCGCCTGCCCCCGATCTCAGCCAGATTCGCCTGCTTGTCCTGGATTTTGACGGCGTGCTGACCGATAACCGCGTGCTGGTTGACGAAGAGGGCAAAGAGGCCGTGTGGGTTAGCCGCAGCGACGGGTGGGGCATTGCCCGCCTCAAAGAGGCAGGGATCGAGGTAGTAGTGCTCTCGACGGAGACAAACCCTGTTGTCGCAGCCCGCTGCCGCAAGCTAGGCATCATAGCCATCCAGGGCACTGGCGACAAGCGAGCAGCATTGGAGGCCCTCGCTGCCCAGCGAGGATTATCGGCGGCTGAGATAGCTTATGTGGGTAATGACCTCAATGACCTGGCCTGCCTGCGTTGGGCAGGAATCCCAATTGCCGTCGCTGACGCGGTGCCAGAAGTGAGAGCAGTAGCTCGTTGGGTCACTACCCGGCCGGGTGGGGCAGGTGCCATACGCGAGATCGCAGATGCCTTGCTGAGAGGGTTAGTGCATGGATCAGGACAGTGAAGCCATTTGGGATGCCTATAATTTGCTTCTGCTGGGGCCAGATGTTGAACGGTTGCGGAAGCTGTTGGTCCGACATTACCTTTTCCAGCTCAGCCTAGACATTCCAGGAGACATTGTAGAGTGCGGGGTTTTCAAAGGAGCGGGACTGATGCTCTGGCTCAAACTGCTCCACATCTACGCACCCGGTTCGGCTAAGCGCGTGATTGGCTTTGACACCTTCGGGCTGTTTGCAGCAGGAATGACACCTCAGGAAGCACTGGCCGCGCACGATTTGATAGTGGAGGCCCATTATGAGGGTCTTGACCCTCGAGAGCTCTACCAGAGGGTTGAAGATGCCGGGATCTCGCGTGAACGTTGTGAACTGATCGCAGGAGATATCAGGCAGACAGCAGAAGCGTACGTGACACGTAACCCCGGCTTTCGGATCTCACTCCTGCACCTGGATTTGGACCTGGAAGAAGCAACCTTTGCGGCCCTAGAAGCATTCTGGCCAAGAGTCGTTGTGGGGGGAGTGGTCATCTTTGACGAGTACGCCATCTCTCGTTGGACAGAGAGCAACGCTGTAGACAGGTTTTTCGTAGGCAAGTCGGTGCAGATCAAAACTCTACACTGGGCAAGGACACCGACCGCTTATGCGATTAAGGGAACCTTATGACAGCTCGGAAAGTGCAGATCGGCGGCCGGACAGTGGGTGATGGGCACCCTGTGTATGTGGTGGCTGAAATTGGCATCAACCATAACGGCGACCTTGGCATCGCCAAGCGGCTAATAGACGCTGCTTGTCTGGCCGGTTGCGATGCGGTCAAGTTCCAGAAGCGCACACCGGAGCTATGTGTGCCGCCAGAGCAGCGCGACATCCCCCGCGAGACGCCCTGGGGCATCATGAGCTATCTGGAGTACCGATATCGCATCGAGTTCGGCCAGCCCGAATACGATGAGATCGACCGCTACTGCCGCGAGCGGGGCATCACCTGGTTTGCCTCAGTGTGGGATGAGCCATCTGTGGACTTCTTGGAGCGCTACGATCCGGTCTGCTACAAAATCCCCTCGGCAGCGTTGACCGACCATAACTTGCTGCGCTATTTGCGTAGGACAAACCGCCCTCTTATCCTCTCAACGGGCATGTCTACTCTGGAGCAGATACATGAGGCGGTTGACATCCTGGGAGAGGACAATCTACTGATTACCCACTGCACAAGCACGTACCCCTGCCCCCCGCATGAGCTGAACCTGCGCATGATCGAAACGCTGCGGCGAGAGTTTAACTGTCCGATCGGTTACTCTGGCCACGAGGTTGGCCTGCAGACAACTTACGCGGCGGTCGTGTTAGGGGCCTGCCTTGTGGAGCGCCACATCACCCTTGACCGCGCCATGTGGGGCAGCGATCAGGCGGCTTCGGTTGAGCCTTGGGGATTCATGCGGCTGGTGCGTGACATCCGTGTGATTGAGGCTGCCCTTGGCGATGGGGTGAAGCGCATCTATGAGAGCGAGATGCCGGTCATGAACAAGTTGAGACGGGTTAACAAGGCGTCTAACTAGGCCCGTGCGTTGCCTTGACCCCACGAGCAGAGGGGGTATGTTAGCAAAACCGCACATTGTTCTTATCGTGCCGCGCGGCGAGGCCGTGCGCAACTTCATCTACTCTGATACACTGTGCTTGCTCAGCCGGGAAGCGCGTGTGACCCTCCTCTCGGTGGTCGCCAATGAGCGTATCCTTCGCCATGCTCGCCCGTATGTGGAGCGCATTATCCTCCTCAAGGAACAGCCGGAATGCCGCCTCTTGCTCTATTTGCGCCATGTCATCCACTACGCTCACTTTCGCTGGTTGTGGAGCAAGGTGGCACAGAATATATGGGAATGGCATGACGCCGAGGCTACAACGCTGCCTCGCCAAGTGGAGCGCATCGTATGGAAGGCCGTGATGCGGCTGCTGGCCAACCGCCCCACCCTGAGAGTGCTCTCTGCCATTGAGCGTGAGGCTACTTGGCTTCTGCGGCCCAATGATACCTTTGTGAGACTATTCCGCGAGCTCCAACCCGATCTAGTGTTCAATACCTCACATATCCACGGGCCGGCAGGAGAATTGCCGGCTAAGATTGCTCATCACATGGGGGTCCCTACAGCGGGGTTCATCTTCTCGTGGGATAACCTTACCTCACGCAGCCGTATCCTTGTGCCCTATGATTACTACTTTGTGTGGCATGTGGGGATGCGCGATCAGCTCCTCCGCATCTATCCGGAAATCCCGCCGGAGCGTGTTTTCGTCACTGGCACACCGCAATTTGACTTTCACTTCAAGCCGCGATTTTGGCTTGGACGGGAGAAGCTGGCTGAGCATGTTGGGTTCGATCCAAAACGACCCTACGTCCTCTACACAACGGGGATCGCTCACCACTTCCCTGAAGAGCACCGCATGGTTGAGCTGGTGATCCGGCTGCTGGATGAGGTTCCGGTCAGCCCCAAGCCCCAACTTGTGGTCAGGACTTACATCAAAGATACCAGCCCGGAGATGTTAGCTCTTGCTCAGCGCAATATTCCGGATGTGTTCTTCCCTCCCGTCTTATGGGATAAGGAGTGGTTCACACCCCTCTATGAAGACCTGGCAATCTACACCAGCCTGCTACGGCATGCGGCGCTAGGCATCAATGCAGCCTCAACCGTTTCGCTGGAGTTGCTGATGCATGATAAACCTGTGATTAACCTGGGATTTGATCCGCCCGGCAGCTCCATACCGCATCACTTTCGATACGCACGGCATATCGAGTTTGACCACTACTGGCCGGTGGCAACCAGCGGCGCGGTGATGGTGGCGCGGTCGGCAGAGGACATGCGCGAGATGCTGATCAGAGGGCTGACCGTGCCAGAGGCCGACAGCGATAGGCGGCGGCAGTTCATCAGCAACGTGTTTGGCGATATGCTGGACGGCAGGGCGGGCCAGCGGGTCGCCGAGCGGCT
>DAOTYL010000207.1:0-2259 GCA_034434955.1 Anaerolineae bacterium
GGAGGTTCAGCGGGCGGGGAGTGTTTGCAGCGCTTCAGGCTTTCAATCTACGTCCGTTTCCACTTTGAAGGACAGCTGCACGCGGGCACGGTAGGCAACTACTTTGCCATCTTCAATGCGCATGTCCAACTTGGTGACCTCGGCCACACGCAGGTCTCTCAGCGTCTTGCTGGCCGTCTCCACGGCGTTACGGGCAGCCTCCTCCCACGAGACCTCGCTGGTTCCCACCAGCTCGATGATCTTATATACACTATCGGTCATGGTTTGCTCCTCCTTGCGGATTCCCCCACTCTTCACAGGAGATGCGCT
This sequence comes from Anaerolineae bacterium, assembly GCA_034434955.1. Classification (GTDB taxonomy): domain Bacteria; phylum Chloroflexota; class Anaerolineae; order Aggregatilineales; family UBA3940; genus DAOTYL01. Next base: position 310 of record DAOTYL010000207.1, read on the forward strand.
TACGGCAGGTACACCACGATCAAGCGTATGGCCGGCCAGTGGATCATGCTGGCCGAGGCCGGCCCGGCGTCATCGTTCTTCCAGCGGATGCGGATTTGGAAGAAGGATACTCCGGGTGAGGCGCTCAGATGGGCGATAAGTGCTGACTTTACGTCAACAGGTGTCCCCAATGCTGCCTCTGTGGAGAGACGTGCCAGGCGGACGATCTCGTTGCCCGAGTTGTAGGTGTTGGGGTAGTCAGCGCACACGTCCACAAACGCTACCTGCTCCACGATCAGCGGCTCCAGCGCAAAGGGATTGCCGTCCAGCTCATAATTGCTCAAGTCAAGCGTCGCCGTGATGATGGTCTTGCCCTGCAAGGGACGGACATCAAAGCTTGTCAGCCCGCGGATGCCGTTGCCCGCCGGAGCAATGCCCGCCCGCATCGCTGAGCTACACCCCCCTGAACTGACGTTACCCGTCAAGGGATGGGATTGCATGTTCAGGATAAGCGTCTGCGGCTCGGAGGTCGCCGTAGGTGTGACGGTCGGGCCGGCCACTACCTTGATGTCCACATATACCTGACCGAAGCGTGTGCCATCCGGCGCTTCCAAACTCCAGTAGCCGCGATAGGCCCCCACTGCTGAAGGGGCCGTCAGGTTGACGCTGATCTCCACATTCGTCCCCACCGAAGCAGCCGGTGCAGGGACGCTGTCCGGCCCGCCCATGCGCTCGCCGCGCACAAACACTAGCTTGGTGCCCGCCGGCCAGTTGAGGCAGCCGCTGTTGTTCAGCCGCCACGTCTTGGTAAAAGTGGCCCCGGGGGCAAACTCCGTTCCATCCGGAACCGTCACATCGGCTACGAAGCGGGCGCCGTAGCCACACACAGTAGGCGTGGGGCTGAGGGGTAAGGGCGTCTCGGTGGCAAGCGGCACTTCAGTAGTGGGCGTCGGGACAAGGGGCGTCTCAGCCGGAGGTGGGGTAGTAACTTCGGCGATAGGTGTGCCTTCCGCCGTCGGCGTAGGGGGCTGAAGGGGTGGACCGCAGGCCAGCAGGGCTATCAATAGGGCAGCCAGCGCTGAAAAAGCGATCTTCGGATTACGGAGCCTCTTCTCTCTCATACCTTTCCATCCTTTCACAGTAAAATGGGATCACAACCGTCATCAGTATAGGTCAACTGCCTCAGACAGGCCAGTGGGCTGCGCAAAACCCGCTTGACGCACTCCCTCCTCTGAGGCCTAAATAAAAATGCCCAGCATGGGGGCTGCCGGGCACAGCGAAAGAACAAACGCTTGTTTTACTGCTCCGACGGCACTAGGGGCACGAGGTAGTAGTAGAGCGTGCTCTCGCCCTGCACGTAGTACCAGTGCCCACCGGAGTCCTGCACATGCAGAATCCTGCCCCCGTAGCCGTCTGCGAGCTTCACGAGGTCCTCAATCGTGGCCACCCGAACACGCTGCTCAGGAGGAGGGAGGGGATACTCACGGACGGCGACCAGACGCGAGCCGTAACGGAAACGGATACGCTCAACCTCACCACGGTGTGCTGCTCGCCAGGAGGCCCATCCTACGGCCACCATCCCCCCCACCGATACGGCCAGGCCGGCGAGGGCGATCTGGCGGGCGGTTCCGATGGGGATCACGGTGCCCAGCACCTGCAAGCTGTTGGGTTCCGTGACGGAGTGGTGGAAAAGACGCTCCACCGACGGACGCAAGGGATCGGTTGGTACCTTCTCAAAAGGATCGGTCTCCACCAACCACATCTGGGTATCGTCCAGCCAGAAAGCCAGGCGTGGCGCAAAGTCATCGGCGAAGGGTTCGCCGGCTAGCGTCCCTTCCACATGGATGGTGGGGACAACCGTCACCAAATAGTGGGGACGGTCCTCGCCGATCTGCGCCTCCAGGGCATCAATCATGCCCTGCACTTCATTGAGGTCTAACGTGCCGCTGACGGCCAGTGAGGAGCTTTGTA
>DAOTYL010000208.1:0-1810 GCA_034434955.1 Anaerolineae bacterium
GACGCGATGGAGGTGATCATCGTCGCTTTTGTGCTGCCCGCCGTTATCCGCGAATGGTCACTGAGCACCGCACAGGGTGGTTTGATCGGCACCGCCATCTTCGTTGGGATGTTGTTGGGTGCGTGGTTCTGGGGCATGCTAACCGATTACATCGGGCGCAAAGCGGGCTTCCAGCTTACCGTGCTGATCGACTCGGTGTTTGGGTTCCTCTCAGCATTGTCGCCGGGCTACTATTGGCTACTGGTGCTACGCGCCATCACAGGCTTCGGTGTAGGCGGCACCCTGCCGGTGGACTACGCTATTTTCTCCGAGTACTTGCCCAAGAAGAATCGCGGGCGCTATTTGGTGCTGTTAGAGAGCTTCTGGGCGCTGGGCACGATCGTCGCTGCCGGGCTAGCGTGGCTGATTATCCCGCGCTATGGCTGGCGTCCGTTGCTGGCAGTCTCGGCAGTGCCCGGCCTGATCATCTACTTCATCCGCCGCTACGTCCCCGAGTCGCCTCGCTACCTGCTGATCGAAGGCCGCGAGGATGAGGCGCGGGCAGTGCTCCAGCAAGTGGCGGCAGAGAACGGTGTAACGGTCACCATCGCCCGGCTGGAGGTGGAGAAGCGCCGCGCTGCCGTTACGGTTTCTGCATTGTGGCAGCAACCATTTGCCCGCACCACACTGATGTTGTGGATCGCCTGGTTCTGCATCTCACTGGGCTACTACGGCACCTTCACCTGGCTGCCTAACATCTTCTTTCAGCGCGGGTTTGACTTCCTCAAGACCTACCAGAACACCTTTATCATGGCGCTGGCGCAGCTCCCGGGATACTTCTCGGCGGCCTATCTTGTGGAGCGCTGGGGACGCAAACCCACATTGACCCTCTACCTGCTGTTGAGCGGCCTGTTCACCTATCTGTTCGCCGTGGTAAGCGGCCTGACGACGATCGTGGGGGCAGCGGTGCTGATGTCGTTCTTCACCCTGGGAGCCTGGGGCGTGGTTTACGCCTATACTCCGGAGCTATACCCCACCGAAGCCCGTGCGACAGGCATGGGCGCTGCCAGCGGGATGGCTCGCGTTGCCGGCATCATCGCGCCGACACTGGGCGGACTGCTGCTCTCGGTGTCATTGGTAGGGGCGCTTACCGTCTACGCTGCGGCGTTTGTCATCGGCGGCGTGGCGGTGCTGCTGCTGGGGCGTGAGACAAGGGGACGCCCGTTGATGGAAACAGTCGCTGCGTCAGGGGTGGCTGGGCGCGAGCCTGTCTGAGCGCCAGGTCGTCCCAGCCTTACAAGGGGGACGGCCTATCATGGTCGCCCCCTCTTGGTCACATGGGAAGCTACGGCACGAACGAGACCTCCGGCGGGTACTGATCCTCACGGACTGAGGCGACGTTGAACCACGTCGTCCCGGGCTTGAAGGCGATGGGGTTGCCCTCGGCGTCGTAGAAGCGCAGCATCTTTTTGCCGTCGCTGCGCCATGTGATGGCAAAGCGCTGACCGTCGCGCATCAACCAGGCCTTACCCTCCCCGCTTAAGATCGGCCCGATGGAGAGGAGCTGGTTGGGCATATCCTCGATGAAGTCGGCGAGGTAAAACTCGGCGAACAAAAATACCACGTTGTCAAAAGCCAGCTGTTCGCCGGTGATGTAATCCCGATCGGGTGTCTCTTGCGGCTGGGCAGCGTTCTCCATCGTGGTGAAGCTCAGCCAGCGCCCGCTGGCCGCGTCATACACCCAGCGCTGACGGGCGCCCTTGCCCGGATAGTTGATAATGGCCTCATCGGTAGGGAGACCACCTTCCGGCACTGCATAACTGAATACCAG
>DAOTYL010000209.1:0-2258 GCA_034434955.1 Anaerolineae bacterium
ATAGACGATATGCTTGTCGCCTCGGCGCTGACCGCTGTCGCCATGCTGGCGGTGAAGTTTATCGTCTGGATCTTCTACGAACCGGTCAGCTCTGACGGTGTGCGGCTGTTCCCCATCACGGGTTTTGATGTGGGCGGTGCGTTGTTGTTACTGGTCGTAGGGCTGATAGCAGCCCGCATCAACCGCTACTGATAGATGTCAAAGGGCTACCTCATGGACAGCGAACGCCTATCGCTGACCACGAAATTGCTGTACGGCGCAGGCGATCTGACCAACTCAGTGTTACTGACCATCGTCGGCGTGTATTTCTTGATCTTCCTGACCGATGTGGTGAGCCTTGATCCGGCGCTGGCCGCTGCTGCCATTTTTGTGGGGCGCAGCGCAGATTGGATCAACGACCCGATCATCGGCCACCTCTCCGACCGCACCCGCACGCGCTGGGGCCGTCGGCGGCCTTTTCTGCTGTTCGGCATGGCCCCCTTGGCGGTGGCTTTCGTGTTCTTTTTCTGGGTTCCACCCCTCACCAGTCAGATCGCATTGGCTGCCTACTACGGCCTGATGTACATGCTCTTTGATACGCTGGCCACATTGGTCTATATGCCCTACTTTGCGCTGACGCCGGAGCTGACGCTGGACTACGACGAGCGTACCTCGCTAAGCATGGTACGCATGGTATTCTCCATTCTGGGCAGCATCATTGTTTTCACCACGCCCACGCTCATCGTCAAGGCATTTGACGATCCCCGCGCCGGCTATTTCGTCATGGCTGTCGTGTTCGGCTCGCTGGGGGTGCTGCCGCTGCTGTTGACCTTCTTCGGCACACGCGAGCGGCCTGAGTTTCAGGCTCAGGCGCAGCCCTCCCTGCGCGAGTCGCTTGCGGCGGTGCGCCACAACAAGCCTTTTGTGTTTGGGTTGGTCATCTTCTTGCTGACGTGGACGGTGATTGACCTGCTTTCGGCCACCTTGCTGTACTTCATCACCTACTGGCTGCGTATGAGCGAGAACAGCGAACTGATCATGGGATCGGTGTTCGTCAGTGCGGTGTTCTTCCTGCCGCTGTGGAGCTGGCTGGCGGCGCGTTGGAATAAAACGAGGGCCTATATCATGGGGATGCTGTTCTTCATTGCAGTGCTGGGCGTGCTGATCTTCCTCCAACCGACGACGCCGTTGCCGCTCATCTTCACCATCACTACGTTGGCTGGGGTCGGCGTAGCAGCAGCCCACGTGATGCCCTGGTCCATCTTGCCGGATGCTGTAGAGTGGGACGAATGGCAGACTGGTCAGCGTCACGAGGGTGCCTTCTACAGTCTGGTGACGCTGGCGCAGAAGATCGCCTCGTCCATTGCCATCCCGCTTGCCGGCGTGCTGCTAAAGATATCCGGCTACGTGCCCAATGCTGTGGATCAGGCCCCATCGGCGTTGTGGGCTATCCGGGGCTTGGTCGGGATTGTCCCGCCGTTGTTGCTGCTGGGCGGGATTCTTTTTGCGCTGCGCTATCCGCTCTCGCGGGAGCGCCATGCGGAGGTACGCCGCCTGCTCGCTGAGCGGCGGGCGCAGGCGCTGGCTGGTCGCTGAGGAGAGGACATCATGACCGAATCGCTGCTTATCACCAACGGAACGGTGGTCACTTGGGAGCCGGGTGCGGAGCTGATCGCCGATGGCGCGGTTTACATCGAGGATGGCAAGGTGGTCGCTGTCGGCGCAACAAGCGATCTCGCGGCGCGTTATCCCCGGGCACCGCACTTAGATGCGCAGGGGCAGCTGATCATGCCCGGCAACATCTGCGCACACACGCATTTCTATGGTGCGTTGGCACGTGGGCTGGCCATCCCCGGACCGGCCCCCAAGGACTTTCCGGAGATTCTGCAACGGCTGTGGTGGCCCCTCGATCAAGCGTTGGATGAAGAAGCGGTGCGCTTCAGTGCGCTGGTATGCTTGATTGACGCCATCAAGCACGGCACCACCACACTGATCGACCATCACGCCAGCCCCAATGCGCTCGAAGGTTCGCTGGACGTGATCGCCAACGCCGTGGAGGAAGCCGGCCTGCGTGCCGTGCTGTGTTATGAGGTCACCGACCGTTATGGGCCGGAGCGGGCGCAGGCTAGCATTGCCGAGAACGTGCGTTTCTTGAAAGCCGCCGCCAACCGACCGCGCATCGCGGCCACCTTTGGCCTGCACGCCTCGCTGACCGTTTCGGATGAGACACTGGCAGCCTGTGTAGCAGCGGCGGAGGGGCTGGAGACGGGGTTTCACAT
>DAOTYL010000210.1:0-2628 GCA_034434955.1 Anaerolineae bacterium
TGCCAGAGGCCATGTGGGTGATCGACGTGGAAGACTTCCCCGTCGTGGTGACGATGGACAGCCACGGGCAGAGCATCCATGACATCGTGCGCCGTGAGTCGGAGCGGAAGCTGGCCGAATTGATCGGCGTTTAGTTTTCACCTCACCCCCTAACCCCCTCCCCGCAAATTGCGGGGAGGGGGAATATCCCTCGGCCCTCCGGTAATGAGGCTGGATAGGCAGTAGGGATCATCGCCTCAACCGAAACACAGCCCCCAAGAGACGCCTCTGCTTGCGGGTGCCCCTTCACGCCATTATGATAGGGATCGCCTACCCCATCAGCAGGGATGCTTGTCATGCCATCCGCGTTTGTCCCTATCTCCCGCCTGCGCCATTGGGGGCGCATCGCCTCCGATCATCTGCGCAAGCATCCCTCTGCGCCCGTCATGACAGTGATCGCACTGGCGGCGATCCTGCCTCTGGCGGCACTCCCCGCCTACGTGCTAGATGCGGATACAGCGCAGGTGCTCTACCTGGCGCGGGATTTTGCCATGCGGGGGATTTTTCCGGTGCACGGCATCCTCAACAGCCAAGCAGCGTATAATCCCCCCCACTTCGTGTGGTTATATCTGCTCCCCACGCTGGCGTTGCCCCATGCTCCCGCGTTGGCAACCCTCTTACCGGCGGTCGTCCTCAACGCGCTGAGCCTCTACCTGCTCTATCGGCTGGGACAACGGCACATCAACCGCCGCGCTGGTCTGATCGCCGCCGTGTTGTACGCCTTCTCGCCGCTGGGGTTGATCGCCGGCAGCAGCGATTGGGCGCAGTACCTCCTACCCCACTTTTTCGTACTGACCGCCTTCTGCCTCTCCGAATGGCTGGTGGACGGACGGAAGTGGTCAGTAGCCGTGTTGCTGCCCCTGCTGGCCTGGACCACCGGTGTGCATTGGGGCGGCACCATTGCCATCGGCGCAACGCTGATTCTTGTCCTCCTCTTCCGCCCTCGGCTGGCAATAGCCCCTGTAACGATCGGCCTGTTGGCTGCCATTGCGCTTTGGCTGCCCTACCTCTCTTTTGAGGCCGGACGTGGCTTTGCGGACATTACGGCAGTGGCCCCCTTTGACCCCTCACCGCCGGGCCGTGTTCCGGCGGACTGCCAGCAATCTCCCACGCTGGCCGCGCTGGCGAGCCATCTCACAGCGCCTGCCGAACTGCTGGGCTGCTTGAAGGGTGTGATCTACACGCGTTCGCCCTTCCTCTACCGTGCCCTGCGACTCATCGGTAAGACGGCCCTCACCGCGCCTGCTGCGCTGCTGCAAGCGCTGCTCGTGAACTATCACTGGTATCCCTACGTGTTGGGGCGTCATGGGCCGGGCGTGCAATGGGGACGTTACCTACTCTCGCTGGGCTTTTTGGGTCTGGGGGTGGGGACACTCCTGCGACATGTGCTCCAGAAGAGGGCTGGGGACTCCGAACGCCTGCTGCTGTGGGGCTTTGCCGTGCCGCTGCTCTTGCAAAGCCTAACGCCCTACAACGCCCTGGAGCGCCCCGACATCACTTGGCTTTTCTACGGTACGCAGGTGCTAGTGACCGCCTATGCCCTCACCACTCCGCACTGGATGCACTCCACGCTGGCCAAAGGATTGTTGAAAATAAGCCTGGCTGCGCTGATTCTGCTCCCCTTCCGCTCAGCTTGGGGAGGGTTTGCAGCGCTGCTTGAGGGCCGTCAGTCCGATCAGCAGCGTGTGGTGGCCTCTATCGCCGCCGACGTGTTGGCCTCAGGTCGCCACGAGGCCGCCATCCGCTATGATTTCCTGCCGGAGCATCCCGATTGGCGCTGGTTGGCCGATTTCCACGCCTACGACCCCTACTATCGCATCGGAGCGGAATATGATTACCTGCTAGAGGCACTCTACGGCGTGCGTAACACTTCACAGGCCCCTGATGGAATGGCCCAGCATCCGGATTACGTTGTGCTGGAAGCGAGGGGCCTGCGCCGCTACTGTCCCTGCACAGGGGACTATGAAGTGCTGGAGCTAGGCTACTACACGGTGATCAAAGTGCACCCTCACCGCTGAGGTGGCTGCGGTGGTATCATGCACTTCGGCGGAAGCAAAGGCTTGCGTCCTCGAGCGTTTTTGACGAAAGCATAGGTGTTGTCTAAAATCTATAATTCATACTTTTCAGAAACGGCGTCGGTTCAAAGCGATGTTTGAAAGTCTAAGCGACAGGCTTCAGGGCATCTTTAAAGAACTGCGCAGGCGCGGCAAGCTGAGCGAAGCCGACGTGGACGCGGCCATGCGCGAGATTCGGCTCGCGCTACTGGAAGCCGATGTGCACTACGGCGTAGTCAAATCGTTCATTCAGCGTGTGCGCGAGCGTGCCGTAGGTGCAGAGGTGCAGAAAAGCCTGACACCCGGCCAACAGGTAGTGAAGATCGTCCACCAGGAATTGGTGCAGACGCTGGGCCAGCCCGGCCGGCTGAACCTTGCGGGCAATACACCACACGTTATCATGCTGGTAGGACTGCATGGCTCCGGCAAGACCACCACGGCAGCCAAACTGGCCCTCTACTTACGCCGCCAGGGCCACAAGCCGCTCCTCATCGCCGCAGATACACACCGCCCGGCGGCCATTGACCAGTTGGTC
>DAOTYL010000211.1:0-4205 GCA_034434955.1 Anaerolineae bacterium
GGAAACCTGTAGACCGTTGTCAGTTCTTTGGGAATTGATAAATAGACACATGTGTTGGAACGGAGAGGGCATAGATGGCGTACAGCGGGGACCAGCAACAAATAGAGATCATCACCCAGTTGATGGAAAGGGCTGAAGAGCAGGGCTATCTAACCACCGACGATGTCCTCGACTCCTTCCCCGACCTCGACGAAGACAACATGGAACAAGCGGAGGAAGTGCTCATTGCGCTCGCTGCCGCGGGAGTGAGGATATTCGGCGATAAGGATGACCTTCTGGCTGGCGTGCGCGAGCACTTGCTCATCGAGGTGGAAGAAGCAGAGGATGAGGAGGACACCATCCTTGACCTCGACGATCTGAGCGTCCTTAGCGAAGAGGATGCTGTCTTTGACCTCTCCGGCATTTCCTCGGACGACACGGTCGGCCTCTATCTAAAGGAGATGGCTCAAGTGCCGCTTCTTACCAATGGGGAGGAGATCGAGCTGGCACGTCGCTTGGAGCAGGGCAATCAGGCAGCCCAGAGACTGCGCCGCGACCGTGAAAAGCTCTCTGAAGAGGCCATCCACGAGTTGGAAGCCCGCGTGGAGGATGGCCAAGCCGCACGCGAGCACCTCATCAAGGCCAACACGCGGTTGGTCGTTAGCATTGCTAAGAAGTACATTGGGCGCGGCGTGCCCTTCCTTGATCTTATTCAGGAAGGCAACCTTGGGCTGATGAAAGCCGTCGAGAAGTTTGACTATCGGCGCGGTTACCGCTTTAGCACCTATGCCACCTGGTGGATCCGCCAAACTATCACCCGCGCTATTGCCGATCAAGGGCGCACGATCCGCGTGCCGGTGCATATGTCCGACCGCATCCGCCGCCTGTACAAAACGGCCCGCCAGCTGGAGCAAAGCAACGGACGCAAACCCACGCCCGAAGAGATCGCCAGTGCGCTCGATCTAGAGCCGCGTAAGGTGCAGTGGATGCTGCGCGTGAGCTGGCAGCCCCTCTCATTGGAGCATCCCGTTGGCGAAGAGGAAGATAGCGAACTCGGCTCGTTCATTGAGGATGAAACCACACCCACGCCTACCGAGAGCGCACACGATAACTTGCTGCGCGAGAAGCTTGAAGAGCTGCTGGAAACGCTCAGCTCGCGTGAGGCACGTATCCTGCGCCTGCGTTTTGGATTGCAGGATGGGCGTAGCTACACCTTGGAAGAGGTGGGGCAGAAGTTCGGGCTGACGCGCGAACGCATCCGCCAAATTGAGGGCCGGGCGCTGCGGCGGCTGCGCCATCCACGCCGTTCGCGCCAATTACGCGATTATCTGCTGTGAGGCTCAGTGCAAACTAACTCTCTTGAGCGAAGATTGGGGCGTGTGGAGCAACTCCATACGCCTTTTTTCGTGTATAATCATAACCCTGTGCTGACCCCCCCAAGGAGGGTGGACCTCATGAGCCTCACACTGGAACAGGTTGAGCACATTGCAGAACTGGCCAAATTGGCGCTGAGCGATGAGGAGAAAGCCCGCTTCCGCGAGCAGCTTTCCGCCATCCTCGACTATGCGGCGCGTCTACAGGCTATTGACACCAGTGGCATCCCCCCCACAGCGACGGTGCTGCCTATGCACACCGTCCTGCGCGATGATGTCGCCCGCCCACCCATGCCGCGCGATGATCTGTTGGAAAATGCCGCCGAGAAGGAAGAGGGGATGTTCCGTGTGGATGTGGTGCTGGACTGAACTATGGATGACCTGACGAACCTGACCATCACCGAAGCCCACCGTCTACTTCAGCGGGGCGAGATTTCCTCCGTCGAGCTGACGCAGGCGCATCTGGAACGCATCACGGCTCTGGACGGCACCATCCGCGCTTTCCTCACTGTCACAGCGGAGATCGCCTTGCAGCAGGCTCACGCCGCCGATGAGAGGAGACGGCGGGGCGAGGATAATCCCCTGCTGGGTATCCCACTGGCTTACAAGGACGTGCTGACCACACGCGGCGTTGAAACCACCTGTGGCTCCAGAATCCTCAGAGGCTACCGCCCGCCCTACACGGCGACGGCCATCGCACGGTTAGAGGCACAGGGCGCGGTGATGCTCGGCAAGACCAACATGGACGAGTTTGCCATGGGGTCCTCCACTGAGAACTCGGCCTACCAGATCACGCGCAACCCCTGGGATACGGAGCGCGTGCCGGGCGGCTCCAGCGGGGGGAGTGCGGCAGCCGTGGCAGCACGCATGGTGCCCGCTGCACTGGGCACCGACACGGGCGGTAGTGTGCGCCAGCCTGCCTCGTTGTGCGGCGTGGTGGGCCTCAAACCCAGCTACGGGCGTGTCTCACGCTATGGGCTGGTAGCCTTTGCCTCCTCACTGGATTCCATCGGCCCCTTTGCTCGCAACGTGGAAGATGTGGCGCTGATCCTGCGCACCATTGCCGGGCATGACCCGCTTGATTCGACCTCAGTAGACCTGCCCGTTCCGGACTACACGGCAGCCCTCAAACCCGATCTGGCAGGTGTGCGCGTCGGTGTACCGAGGGAGTACTTCATCGAAGGGATGCAGCCGGACGCTGAAGCAGCAGTGCGTACTGCTATCAGCACGCTTGAGACACTCGGCGCGGAGGTGCGTGAGGTGAGCCTGCCGCATACCGATACAGCACTGCCGGTCTACTACCTTATCGCTCCAGCGGAGGCCTCGGCTAACCTTGCCCGCTTTGACGGGATGCGCTACGGCCCGCGTGTCAGCACCGGCGAGCTGTGGCGGACCTACCGCGAGACGCGGGGAGCCGGATTTGGCCCCGAAGTCAAGCGACGCATCATGCTGGGGACGTATGCGCTCTCGGCAGGTTACTATGATGCTTATTACCTCAAGGCGCAGAAAGTGCGCACGCTGATCAAGCAGGACTTCGACGAGGCGTTCAAGATAGTGGACGTGATCGCCTGCCCTGTTTCACCGACGACGGCCTTCCGCATCGGCGAGCGTGTGGACGATCCACTCCAGATGTACCTCTCCGATGTGTTCACGTTGGCCGTCAGCCTCGCAGGTGTGTGCGGCATCTCCGTGCCGTGTGGCTTTGACGAGGGCGGCCTGCCGGTGGGGTTGCAGATCATCGGCCCGGCGTTTGGCGAGGAGCGCATTCTGCATGTCGCTTATGCCTACCAGCAGGTCACAGAGTGGCATCGGCGTGTGCCAGCCCTGTAAGAGGTTTGGCCTATTCCTTTGGCCCGGGCTTGAGCGCAATACCCGCTGCAATCAACAGCAGGCCCGTCAGCCCTACCAGCGCCAACGCGCCGATCAGCACCTGCCGTATGCCAAGCCCTCCTTCGCCTTGGAGAGATGTCTCGTCCACATTCCCACCGACCGCTGTAGGGGTAAGCGGCATGGCAGTAGGTCGGGGGCGTGTGGTGGGCGTGGGGGGTGGCGTTGACGTAGGGGAAGGCGTGGGCGTCGGTGCGGCGGGGCGGATGAGAATCTGGTCACCTGGGTGGATGATGGAGGTAGTTTGCAGGCCGTTCAGCTCTAACAGCGTCTCCAGCTCAACCCCATAGGCCAGGGCGATGCCCAGTAGCGTTTGTCCTGCCTCAACAGTGTGGATCAGCGGCCCCTGCGGCTCCGATGATGTTCTGACGGGAGCAGGGACGATCACGATGGCATCACCGGGATGGATGATGTCATCCTCGTCCAAGCGATTCAGCGCCAGCACCTCTGAAAGCGGCACGTCGTAGGCCTCGGCGATGTCCCACAAGTTCTGCCCTTCACCAACGATATGGATCACCGAGCCATCTGGGTTGGGCGTGGCGACGACGATCGGCTCGACCACGTAAGAGGGGCGTGTGGCTGCCGGCGGCGCGGCCCCCGAACCAGACGGCGGCGGAGGCGGAGCATCGCCGATCACCACGCCAAAATTGAGCGTGAAGAACCCGCCGTAGCTGCTATAGGCCACTCCCACCCCGATGTCCACATACTGGGTGGAGGTCAGCCCCCTAAAGTGGATGGAGCTGTTGCGCCACCACTCCAGCGCGCTTTCCGGTGTGGCGTTGGTGCCCCAATAGATGTTTTCCGAGACGCGCACAGCCCTGCCGCCGCCGTAGCCCGCCGCAATAGCACGGTCACGCGGTGTTGAGCCGCCCGCGCCGGTGTGGCTGTGTGTGCCGATAGAGGCTGCCCATTCCGAGTGCGCTTGTGCGGCGGCCATCAGCGCCGGATCGGGGTTGTAGGGGGGCA
>DAOTYL010000212.1:0-13302 GCA_034434955.1 Anaerolineae bacterium
ACCGTTGGTCTGCCGGAAAGCGGGTTGGAACTGGGAGGGCAGGTGCCTGGCTATATTGCCCACCGCGACGTGATGGTCAGCGCAGGGATGACGTGGGTCAAGTATCAGATCAAGTGGAATCCCACGACCGACATCACACAGGCTGAGCAGAATGTCACCGAGGGGCATGCCAACGGCTTCAAGGTGCTGTTAAGCATCTCCGGCGATCCATACCCCCAGCAGCCGATTGACTACGCCAGCTACATCGCTTACCTGACGGAGGTAGCCCGTCTCAAGCCGGATGCCATTGAAATCTGGAATGAGATGAACCTCGACCGTGAGTGGCCGCGTGGGCAGTTCAGCCCTGCTGATTACGTCAACAATATGCTCGCCCCGGCCTACCGCGCCATCAAGTCCGTCAGCCCGCAGACCAGCGTGATCATCGGGGCGCTGGCTCCCACCGGCGTGGATGACATGGTGATAGCCATGGCCGATCAGCGCTACGTACAAGGACTCTACGCAGCGGGCGCTGCAAACTACGCCGACTGCATTGGCGTACATCACAACGCGGGCACAACCTCGCCTTCGGTGCGTTCGGGGCGTCCAGAGGGCAATCACTATAGCTGGTACTTCCTGCCGACCATCGAGGTGTACTACAATGGCATGAACGGGGCGCTGCCCGTGTGCCTCACGGAGTTCGGTTATGTGACGCCGGAGGGGTTTGATACGCCCATCCCCGCCAACTTTGCCTGGGGTGCGGATAACACCGTCGCGGAACAGGCTGCTTGGTTGGCAGAGGGCGTGGACATCGCACAGCAGCTGGGTTATGTGCGGCTGGTCATCATCTGGAACGTGGACTTCACCACCTGGGAGGAGAATGACCCGCAGGGCGGCTACGCTATCCTGCGCCCAGATGGGACCTGCCCTGCTTGTGCAGCCTTGTATGCTGCACTGAACGACTGAGAGGCCGAAGGGGCATGGTTCAGGGTAGGCACGAGGAAGGCCAACAGGTGCCCAAAGACCTGCAACGCCTCTTGGCTATCGCTTGGATCGGCATTGTGTTGCTGGTGGGAGCCTGCATCCTTCTGGCGGTGCGCTGGGGGATGAATGGGCAGAATGGTCGCGCCCTTTCGGCAGTGGGAACACCCATGGAGACGCTGCCTTTGGGGGCAGGAGCGACGCTTTTTCTGCTCCCTACGCCAACCGCTATGGAGACTCCTCTCTCTCGTCCGGCGGAAGGGTACGCTACCCCTTCTGTCGAACCGACTGTTGTCCCGCTGGCCGATCGATCTTTTGGCTACGGTATTGAGGCACAAGCGCTTGTCAACCCGCAGGCTACGCTCGATCACGTGCGACAATTGGGGCTGGGGTGGGTCAAAGTCTCGCTACGTTGGTCAGAGATTGAGGCCGAAGCGGGACGCCCTGATTGGGGAGCGCTTGACGCCTTCTTTGCCGAGGCAGCAACGCGTAACCTGCGGGTGTTGGTCTCCGTAAGCGCCGCACCTGCTTGGGCGCGTTCGGTCACCGCCGAGGGCCTAGAAGGCCCCCCGGATGACCCGCGAACCTTCGCTCATTTTGTCGCCCAGCTTGTGCAGCGCTATCGCGGTGCGTTGCATGCTGTTGAAATCTGGGAGGAGATGAATCAAGAACAACATTGGTATGCTCCCGGAGGGTTAAGCGCAGCGAGCTACATGGAGTTGCTGCTCTCCGCTGTACAGGCGGTCCGCACAGTGGACCCCGGCATCATTGTGATCAGCGGTGGATTGAATCCCACCGGTGTCGATGATGGCGTGATGGCCATTGACGATTTTCGCTACTTACAGGAGCTGATCGCCCTTGGTCTGCTGGACTATGTGGACTGCGTAGGCGTGCACCTGAAGGGCTACAACTTGCCCCCTGATGTACCTTATGATGCCGCGTCGAGTAGTGCAGCGGCCCATTTTCAAGCCCCTTTTGAGAACCCCCACCACAGCTGGTCCTTCTACTCCACGCTGCGCGGCTATAACGACATGATCGTGGCGGTGCGGCGTCATACGCCCCTATGTGTGACGGCCTTTGGTTGGGCCAGTGCGGGAGGGATCAGGAGCGAAGTAAAAGCAGGAATGGAGTTTGCTCTCGATAACTCGCCGGAGGAACAGGCTCGCTACATCACCCAAGCCTTCCAGTTGATGCGCGATTGGCGCTTTGTGTGGTTGGCTTTCCTCTTTAACCTCGACTTTGCGTTTAAGGCAGACGGCGACCTGGGTGATGCAGCAGCTCTGTACAGCATCCTTGCGCCCGATGGATCGCCGCGTCCTGCCTACCGAGCCGTTCAGGAAATGCCCAAGCTCCCTTAAGCTTGACTTACAAGCGGCCCCGTGTTTCCTGTGAGCGGCCCTCCCGTTGTATAATGGGGGCAAGACTATGGGCGGGAGGATCAGCGCGGGGGAATGCATGTCATACGTGCTTATTGTTGATGACGACGTGGCCGTTGCTCAGGCTATCTCCAATCTAGTCAGCCTTTTTGATTGGGAGGCGCGCATTGTTCATGGCCCTCGCTCAGCTATCATGGCGCTCCAGAAGGAGCCGCCTGCCCTGATCCTGCTTGACCTGAACATCCCCGGCGTGGATGGGTTGGAAGTCTGTCGCTATATCAAGCGCGACCCACTTGCGAAGGACATCGCAGTGGTCTTCGTGACAGCGGAGGACGATCCGGGCATGATGGAGAAAGCGCGTCAGGCTGGGGCGCTGGACTACCTCGTCAAACCTATTGACGTGGACCGTTTGGAGGAGATTCTCAAGAGGCTGCCTCAGCAGCCTGAGAAGAAGTGAAACTGAAGGAGCGTGGCCCTTTAAGGGCCACGCTCGCTATTCGGCCACAAGGGGTGGATCAGACTGCCGGCATTGCCCCCCTGCCGACCTTGGCTGCCAGCTGCCCCAAGACGTGGCCCGTGAAGTACCCCATAAAGATCGGGGTGAGCAAACCGCCCAGCCCGAACGTTACAGACGAAGCCACACCGGCGATCAGGCTTGCCAGAATGACATACAGCAGCACCATCCCGAAATCGCCGATATTGTCGCGCACGAGGGCGAAGTTCTCGCCTACCTGGAAGAAGGTGCCGAGTTCCTCGCGATCCACAAAGCGGATGAGGCCCCCAAAGTACACGACAGCAGCGAAGAGCCCGTAGAGTACGATCAGGCACGAGCAGCATATTATCAAAGTGCCGGCCAGTCCGGCCAGCGCTCCTGCGGCATCGCTATCGCCCCCTAGTGCTGGCAGCAGCCATACGGAGGAGGCTACGCAGACGAAGATCAGCGTTGGAATCTGATAAACCAGCGCAGCGATAAAGAGCTTGAAGCCGGTGCCCAACAGTCCCCCGAAGTCGCTCCAATCGGGGAGAGGAACCGCATCGCCCCTTCGCACTCGGCGGGTGATCTCAAAGCTCCAGCCTTGCAGGGTCATCGTCCCGATGATGGGAATCAAGCTGACCAGCACCCCTATCCCCAGCTTCTTCAACCACTCGTCGTCGTCAAACGGAAACATCAGCGCGCGTGTGAAGTCCATTGGAACCTCCTCACCAAGGTAAAAGATGGTTTCAAACCGGAAATGTCTGCCTCATTATAGGCTTTTGCGAAAGGTCCGCAACTGCCTAGACGTTCCCGCAAGGTCCTTTGTGGAGCGCTGCGAATGTTTGATGAGCCACTCCGAATACGGTATGATAACCCGACGGAACAGTTTTGGAGAGGCGATGATTATGAAGGTCATTCTGCTACAGGATGTCTATAAGAAGGGCGTGGCAGGCGAAGAGATTGACGTGGCTCCCGGCTACGCCCGCAACTACTTGATCCCCAAAGGGTTGGCTGTCAAGTCAACGCCCGGCATGCGGCGCCAGCTGGAGAATCTGCGTAAGAGCGCGGAGGCACGTCGCGCCGAGCGCGAACGGGAGTTCTCGCGCATTGCTGAACAGATTGCGGCCCTCACGCTTTACTTCCCTGTGAAGGCGGGCGAGACCGGCAAGCTCTATGGCTCGGTGACCCCCGCCGACATTGCCGAACGGCTGACGCAGGAGCTGGGTGTGGAGATCGACCACCGCCATGTGGGCGACCGCCCGCTGCGTGAACTGGGCACTTTTGCCGTGCCGGTGCGCTTAGAGGCTAACCTTGCCCCCACGGTGAAGGTCGTCGTTCACCGCGAAGGGGAAGACCCCCGCGCCGCCCAGGCCTCCGAAAAGGCCGCAGCTGAGGAAGAAGCGCCGCCTGCAGCCGAAGCCTAGCGCGCTTTTCCGGCTACGCTGCTGCCCCACATGCATGGGGCAGTTGGTTTCTGTCGCAGCGATAAGTTTTGGGCCGGCCGGTGGCCCTTTGCGTAAGAGATGAGCAGCGTGATGGACGACGATCTGCAATCCCTGGGTCAGATGTTGCGTGCTGCACGTGAAGCGCAGGCACTCTCTCTGCAGGAGGTCGAGGCGCAGACCCGCATCCGCGCTAAGTTCTTGCAGGCGCTCGAAGAGGGCGACCTCAGCGTGTTGCCTTCGATCACGCACGCAAAGGGGTTTCTGCGCAATTATGCACAGTTTCTGCATCTGGACGTGAACGAGATCGTCGCCCGCTTTGCTGCCGCAACGGGAGGGAGTGTTGTTGCGCCAACGGCGCCGGCCGTGCCCTCCACCGTCCCCCCGCCGGCACCGGATCACGAAGTGCAGGCCAATGAGGCTGAGCGGCCAGTAGTGCCAGCGCGGCCCTTCAGGCCGCGCGCCGTCTATATCGCGCCTGAGCGGCGCAGTGGCCCGGCTCTCCCTCTGGCGCTGGCTCATGCGCAGCAGATGGCAGTCCAGCCTGCTCCTACCCGGCAATCTAGCAGCCTGCTTGTGCGCATCCTACGCTCCGGATATTTTGCCGCTGCCGTGTTGTTGGTAGGACTTGTAGCGGTGGTGTGGTGGGCTGTCGCCAGTCTGAGTGGCATCTCCGGCGATGAGCTGTTGCCCCCTGAACAGGAATCGGCTGTGCTGGCACAGCTCGCAGGGAGCGCTACCGTTGCGCCCAGCCCCACTTTTCCTCCTACTTCCACGCCGAAGGCCGACAGCGGGTTGGGGGTCATGGACCGTGTGCTGCTTTCGATCGAGGTGCAGCAACCCACTTGGACGCGCATTGTGGTGGACGGCGAGACGGTCTTTGAGGGGCAATCTAGGCCGGGTACCATCCTGCGCTACGAAGGGCGCGAGGAGGTTTTCATCCGTACGGGCAACGGTGCTGGTCTGATCGTGACCTACAACGGGCAGGAGCTTGGCCCACTGGGTGGGCGCGGCGAGGTGGTGGAGCGCTTCTTCACCCTGAGTGGCCCTATCACTCCTACCCCTACCCCTACTGTCACGCCGACCAATACCAGTGTGCCCACGCCCACACCCAGTCTGACGCCGACGCCGTAGAGGGGACAGCTGAGCACGCTCTGTGAGGGGGATCCCAACATGGCTTCCAATGCGCATACCTATTACTTACTCAGCTTGGGCTGCGCCAAGAACACCGTTGATGCAGAGGGCATGGCGCAAATCCTCGCCGGTGCAGGGTTTCAGGGAACGGATGCCCCGGAAGCTGCCAGTGTGCTGATCGTCAACACGTGCGGTTTCATCGCGGCGGCCCGGCAGGAAAGCCTTGACGCCTTGCGCGCGCTGGCCGCCATCAAACGCCCTGACCAACTCCTGATCGCTGCCGGATGTCTTGCGCAGCGCTATGGGGTTCTGCTTTCACAGGAAGTGCCGGAGCTAGACGGTGTGATCGGCACGCGGCGCTGGATGGACATCCTCGACCTGATCCGGCGCTTGCGCCGCCGCAAGCATCCTGAGCCGCTTTACCACCTGCCGGACGAAGCGCAAACGGTGGGTACGGATGAGCGCGGTGTGCTGCGTGCGGCTATCCAAGGGGCTAGCGCCTATCTCAAGATCGCCGACGGGTGCCGCCGCCCTTGTGCCTTCTGCGCTATCCCCCAGATCAAGGGCACGCATGTCAGCCGCCCTCCAGAGGTGATCGTCGCTGAGGCAGCCCGCCTGAACGCGATGGGGGTCAAAGAGATCATCCTCATCTCGCAGGACACGACCGACTACGGCCACGATCTAGGCCTCAAGGATGGCTTAGCCTTCCTGCTGGAGCGCATCCTTGCTGTCACGCCAGACGTCCCTTGGATCCGCATCATGTATGCTTATCCGGGCTATGTCACTCCCCGCCTTATCGAGGTCATGGCCAGTCAGCAACGCGTCTTGCCCTATCTAGATATGCCGCTCCAACACGGTCACCGTGAGGTACTGAAGCGCATGCGCCGTCCGGCAAACGTGGAGTGGGTATACGAGACGGTCAGCAGGCTGCGCGAGTGGATGCCCGATATCACTATCCGCACCACGTTTATCGTCGGCTATCCCGGGGAAAGCGAAGAGGAGTTTGAGGCGCTGCTGCAATTCATCACGGACCTGCGCTTTGACCGCGTGGGGGCCTTCACCTATAGCTACGAGGTGGGTACGCCCAGCGCTCTGCTTCCCGATCAGGTTGCGGAAGAGGTCAAGCAGGCCCGCTATGAGCGTCTCATGGAAACCCAGCAACCTATCTCACACCAGCGTAATCAGCAATTTGTGGGCAAGACGCTTGACGTGCTGATTGAGGGTTATGACAATGGATTGAGCATTGGGCGCTCCTACCGCGATGCGCCGGAGATCGATGGACTGGTGATCGTGGAAGGTCGTCTGCCGGTGGGGGAGATTGTGCCGGTGCGTATCACCGGCGCACTGACCTATGACCTGATCGGTACGGCGGCTGTGGCAGAACATCGTGCGCCCGAGGATGCCGTGATGTTGTCAAGGAGAGCGAGGAAGCCGTGAAAGCAACGTTGCAAGACCTTCTGGCCTCAGGCCGTCCCGTTATCGCCGATGGCGCGATGGGAACGATGCTCATCGCCCTGGGGCTTCCGCGTGGCTCGGCACCGGAATTGTGGAATGTGGAGCAGCCGGAACGTGTGCGCAGCGTTCATCGTGGCTATATTGAGGCGGGAGCGCAGATCATTCTCACCAACACCTTTGGCGGCAACCGCCTGCGCTTGATGTTGCACCGTCTAGAAGGCCGTGTGGCCGAGCTAAACCGCGCGGCTGCCGCCCTTGCTCGCGCTGAGGCCGACGCTGCGCCGCATCCGGTGGTGGTGGCCGGTGACATAGGCCCCACCGGTCGCCTGCTCCAGCCCTACGGCGATCTGGCTTTTGAGGATGCCGTCGCTGCCTTTGAGGAGCAGGCTCGCGCTCTCGCTGAAGGCGGCGTGGATGTACTGTGGATCGAGACCATGTCCGATCTGGAGGAGGTGCGGGCAGCGGTGGAGGGAGCACGCAACGCAGCGCCGAACCTGCCGCTTGTCACCACAATGACCTTTGACACTGGCGGGCGCACCATGTTCGGCGTGACGCCGGAGAAGGCGCTGGAAACGCTGGGCAGCTTTGACGTGCTAGCCCTCGGCGGCAACTGCGGTAACGGCCCTGCTGAGATCGAGGGGGTCATTGAGAAGATGCACGCTGTCAGCCCGCAGGCAGTGCTTATTGCCAAAGCCAATGCTGGCATTCCACATCTGGAGGGGGATGCGGTGGTCTACGATGCCACGCCGGAGGTGATGGGCGAGTACGCTGTGCGGGTGCACAATCTGGGCGCACGCATCATTGGAGCTTGTTGCGGCAGCACCCCTGATCACATTCGCGCCATCGCCCGCGCCCTTGAGAAGAGGGAAGTTGGCTAGCGTAAGTGCAAGCAGCGTAAGATGTAGAGCCTTGTGAACAATCCAGACCGTTCATCGCCAACTTTTTGGAGGAGACAGCATGGCACTGACGGCCAACCTCGGTTACCCGCGCATAGGCCCTAACCGCGAACTAAAGTGGGCTGTTGAAAAGTACTGGGCCGGCCAGATGGATGACGATGCGCTGCTGGCGCAGGCCGCCGAAGTGCGACGCGCTGCGTGGCAGGCGCAGGCCAAGCGTGGCATTGACCTTATTCCCAGCAATGACTTCACGCTTTACGACCACGTTCTAGACCACGCTCTTATGTTCGGTGTAGTGCCGTCGCGCTTTGGCTGGCAGGGTGGTGCGCCCGATCTGGGCCTTTACTTTGCTATGGCACGCGGTACAGATGATGTCGTCGCTTGTGAGCTGACCAAATGGTTTAATACCAACTATCACTACATCGTGCCGGAGTTTGAGGGCCACTTTACGCTCACCGAGAACCGTCCACTGCGGGCTTTTGAGGCAGCACGCCGTGAGCTAGAGCTGGAAACCAAGCCTGTCATCCTCGGCCCCTTCACTTTCCTCAAATTGGGGGATAACCGCTCAGGCCGCCCGCTGGAGAGCCTCTTAGCCGACCTGCTCCCTCTCTATGCGCAGGTGCTGCGCGAGCTAGATGCAGCAGGGGGCCGGTGGGTGCAGATGGACGAGCCTATACTGGTGACCGATCTGAGCGAAGACGACTTAGTACTGGTGGAGCAGGTTTATGGGGAACTTGCCCGTGCTAAGGGCAATCTGCGCCTCATGCTCCAGACCTATTTTGACGACATTGCTCCGCACTATGGGCGCATCGTTGCCTTGCCGGTGGACGGTATTGGCCTAGATTTTGTGGCCGGGCCACGCAACCTGACTGCCATGCAACAGCACGGTTTCCCTGCCGGTAAAGCGCTGGGCATTGGCATCGTCAACGGGCGCAACGTGTGGCGTACCGACATCGCTGCTGCGCTTGACCTGTTGGACCAGATCGGTCGGTTTGCCGATCTGGACCAAGCGCACATCGGGCCGAGCTGCAGCCTGCTCCATCTGCCCGTCAGCCTCGATCTCGAAGCGCACCTCGATCCTCTGATCAAGAGTTGGATGGCTTATGCCAACGAGCGCCTTGAGGAGATCGTCCTGCTGGCGCGCGCCGTCAACGGGGGGCGCGAGAGCATCGCCGCAGAGCTAGCAGAGAACCAACGTATCATCGCCACACGCCGCGCCTCGCCAATGACGGTCAACCCCGCAGTACGTGAACGCGTCAAGAACTTGACGGAAAAGGACTTCCGCCGCGCTCTGCCCTATGAGCAGCGCCGCCAGTTGCATGCTCAGCGCTTGGGCCTGCCGCCCTTTCCCACTACGACCATCGGGAGCTTCCCCCAGTCCGCCGAGGTACGCCGTGTCCGCGCCCAGTTCCGCCGAGGCGAGATCAGCGCCCAGCAATATGAGCGCTTCCTGCGTGAGCAGTTCCAGCGCGTGATCGCCGTGCAGGAGGAGATCGGGCTGGATGTGCTGGTGCACGGCGAGTTTGAACGTTCGGACATGGTAGACTACTTCGCTCAGCAACTGGAAGGTATCGCCTTCATTGAGGGGTGGGTGCAGTCCTATGGCACGCGCTGCGTGCGCCCCCCGCTGATCTACGGGGATGTCTCCCGTCCACACCCTATGACCGTTGAGGTCAGCCGCTACGTACAAAGCCTCACCACAAAGCCCGTCAAAGGGATGCTCACCGGCCCGGTGACGATCCTGATGTGGTCTTTTGCGCGGGATGACCTCCCTCGCGAGCAGATTGCCTATCAGCTTGCTCTCGCCATCCGCGATGAGACAGTCGATCTAGAGCAGGCAGGCATCGGGGTGATCCAGATTGACGAGCCGGCTTTCCGCGAAGGGCTGCCGCTCAAGCGCGCGGATTGGGACGATTATTTGCGCTGGGCAGTGCGCGCCTTCCGCCTGGCCTCTGGCGGCGTGAAGGACGAGACGCAGCTGCACACGCACATGTGCTATTCGGACTTTAACGATATCTTACCCGCTATCCGCGAGATGGATGCCGATGTCATCAGCATTGAGAACTCCCGCAGCGGCAGCGAACTGCTGGAGGTCTTCCGCCACTTCCGTTATGATCACGAGATCGGCCCCGGCGTATATGATGTACACAGTGAGCGCATCCCTTCTGTTGAGGAGATGCGCGACCTCGTGCTGCGCTCGGCGGAGGTGCTCGATCCCCATCTGGTGTGGGTGAATCCCGACTGTGGGCTAAAGACGCGCCGCTGGGAGGAGGTCATCCCGGCGCTGAAGAACATGGTACAGGCTGCGCAGGAAGCGCGCGCTCGCCTCGCTGCGCGGAACATGGAGAGGCGCGGTGAGGCTTGAGCGCAGGGGATGATCATCCTCCGCTTATAAGCGGGCGTTTAAAGACGTAGGTCAGCGGCAAGCGCCCCAATCCGCCTGTATGGGGGAAGACGCTCACCAGCTCCCAGCCCTGTTCACCCAGCTTGGCGAGCATGGCCGGCCAGCCCTGGTGCAGGTCGGTTTCCACCGGCACACGGTCGGCGAAGAACTGCTTCAGGACGCCCACGCCGCTCGCGCTCACCTCAATTTGGCAGTATTGCCAGCGCATCCGTTCAGCCAATTTTTCTCTCTCCTCGTGAAAAGTGCGCTTACGCCTCGAACGTCTGATGCAGCAAAGGGACATGCACCCCCTTAAAGCGCAGTTCGGACTTCAAGCTGGCCGCCAACGCCTGAGCGGATTCTGGATCGCCATGCACGAGGAAGGTCTGCTGGGGTGGTTTATGGAAGCCGCTCGCCCAGGCCATCAGCTCGGCATGATCGGCGTGACCGCTGAACCCGTTCAGCACCACCACGTCGGCGCGCACCTTGTGCTCTTCACCGAAGATGCGCACAGTTTCCGCGCCTTCCACCAGACGGCGTCCCAGCGTGTCAGGGGCCTGCCAACTGACGATCAGGATCGTGTTGCGCGGGTCCTCAATATTGTTGCGCAGATGGTGCAAGATACGCCCGTGCTCGGCCATGCCTGATGCGCTGATGATCACCGCCGGCTCACGCAGGAAGTTCAACTCCTTGGACTGCTCGGCCTGCCGCACATAGCGCAGGCGGGTGAAGCCGAAGAGGTCGCCGTCGGGGTCCTCGCGCGTCATGTACTGTACGGCTTCCTCATCAAACGCCTCCGGATGTAGGCGGAAGACGTTGGTCACGTCCAGTGCCAAGGGGCTGTCCACAAAGATGGGGATTTCAGGGATATCGCGTGCGTGGTACAGCCGATTGAGTGTATAAACGATTTGTTGGGTGCGCCCCACTGCGAAAGCCGGAATGATCACCTTGCCCCCACGCTTGTAAGTGCGTAGGATGACCTCCTTCAGCTGCGCCTCCGATTCCTCCAACGAGGGGTGGTGGCGCCCCCCATAGGTGCTCTCCAGGATGAGCACGTCGGCGGCGTCAAGCATGACCGGATCGCGCAGGATAGGCAGGCCAGGACGCCCCAAGTCACCGGAGAAAACCAACCGTACATCGCGCTTGGTGTTGCCGTCGGCTATATCAAGCACCACAAGCGCCGAGCCGAGCATGTGCCCGGCATCGTAGAAGGTAAGGGTAACATCGGGCGTTAGGTTATAAGGACGCCCGTAGCCGATTGCCATGAATGCCCGCAGGGAGCGGATGGCATCCTCCTCGGTGTAGATCGGCTCAACGGGCGGCTCGCCGCGCCGAAGCCGCTTTTTGTTGACAAATTCGGCATCACGCTCCTGGATATGGCCGCTGTCGCGCAGCATGGCCGCGCAGAGATCGCGGGTGGCGAAGGTACAGATGATATCCCCCTTGAAGCCGCTCTTCACCAGATTAGGGATGTTGCCGGAGTGATCGATATGAGCATGCGAGAGCACTACCACTTCGACGCTGGCAGGATCAAAGGGCAGGTGCCGATTGCGTTCGCGGCTCTCGTCCCGTTTGCCCTGAAAGAGCCCGCACTCCAGCAGAATGCGTGTCCCATTGACTTCCACCAGATGTTGTGAGCCGGTCACCGTCTGCGCCGCGCCGTGAAAGGTCAGCTGCATCGCTCCCTCCTTCTTTGCGGGTTAATCAATCGGCTCCATCCGTCTTAGCGATAACGTCCAAAATCTCTGCACCGTAGGTCTTGATACGCCAGGGGCCTAAGCTATGTATGGCCTCCAAGTGTTCAGGGCTGCGGGGGGCAGCGATAGCCAGCTCCCACAGTGCCTCGCGTGAGACGATTACCTCAGATGAAACACCGCGCTGGGCGGCGCGCTCCTTGCGCCATATATGAAGGGCCTCGTAGCGCCGCAGGGTGGCTTCATCGGCGGGCAGGCCATTATGGCGTACAGGCACAGTGGGCGGTTCAGCACGCAAGCCCGCTTCTATCGCGCGGAGGATAGCGTTGCCATAGCGTCGCATCTGGCCCTCAGCGAGGCGGGTCGCCAGCCTCATCTCGTCTAGTGAACGGGGGCGAGTGCGGGCCAGATAGATCAGACCCTGATCGCTCAGCACTTTGAAGACGGGCACGTTACGCCGCTGTGCTTCCTGCTCGCGCCAATGGTACAGCTCGCGCAGTACAGCCATCCCGCGTCGGTCGAGATCGCGTGCGCCGCTGATGCGCCAATAACCTTCGGGGTCGAAGTCCGCATTGCCCCAGCGCGCACGGCATACTGCATCAAACATCTCGCGGGCTTCCTCCAAATGACCGCCTTGCTCCAGAAGCCCCCACATTTCGTCCCGCAAATGGAGCAAGTAATGCGTGTCCATCTGCGCGTAGCGGATCAGTGTTGGTGGTAATGGCCGCCGACCCCAGTTGGCACGTTGATGGCGCTTGTCTACCTTGACGCCGTAGCGCTCCATGAGGATCGCCCCTAGTCCCACCTGCTGCCAGCCTAGCACGCTGGCGGCAATCATTGTGTCAAAGATGTTGGCAAACGTAAAGCCGAAGTCGCGGTGCAGTGTCATCACATCGTACTCGGCGGCGTGGAACACCTTCTCAACGGTGGGGTCGGCGAACACCTCACCGAGGAAAGCGAGGCTTGTACGCCCCTCCAGTTGGATGGGGTCTATCAGATAGTCAGCTTGATCTGTGGAGATTTGGATCAGGCACACCCGTTCGCGGTAGTCGTAGAGGCTGTTGGACTCGGTATCCACCGCCAAGCGTGGTGCAGCAGCCAACGCTCGCCGCAGATCGCCCATGCGGGCTGGCGTGTCGATGAGCTGCGCAGGAGGAAGTCGTGAGAAGGCATCGGTGTCGGATGGTTGCTGCTGTGGTTTCATGTCCTGTTTGCGGATCGCGGGCCAACCGTCTCCTAACGTGCATTGCTGAAGAGGCCGTAACTCTGCTGTCGAGAGGGGAGGACACGCCGGACAACGCGCCCCTGCCACAGGCTCAACGCAGCCACATAGCCAAATCCTAGTGCGTACAGCAGGAGGAAAGGCGTCAGGGCGGGGAGGCGCGAAACGGATAGCACGGCGGTTGCTGCGGCGTACAATGCGAAGAAGATTTCAATGCCGATGGTCGCATCGGCGGGCAGGGCGTAGACGCTGCCGATCCATGCCGACC
>DAOTYL010000213.1:0-5252 GCA_034434955.1 Anaerolineae bacterium
GCGTCACGCCGGATGTGTGCATTGTCAACGCGGCGCGGGTTTCCTTTCTAGGCCACAGCAAAGGGCCAGAGCAGGATAAGAAGCTGCTTTTCTACCTGCTGCGACACCGCCACACCTCACCCTTCGAGCAGGTTGAGTTTAAGTTCCGTGTGCGGGCGCCGGTGGTAGTATGGTGGCAGTGGGTACGCCATCGCACGTGGCACTACAATTTCCAATCAGGCCGCTACCTCCCCTTTGAGCAGGACGACTTCTACATCCCCCACCAGTGGCGCTTGCAGAGTGCCGATAACAAGCAAGGCAGCGAGGGCACGCTCGATGAAGAAGCCGGAGAGCGGCTCACCCAGCAGCTGCGCAACCTCAAAGAGGAGACTTTCCGCATCTATCAAGATGCTCTAGCGCAAGGCGTGGCCAAAGAGCAGGCCCGCCTGTTCCTGCCCGCCTGGAGTTGCTACTACATCGCAGTGTGCAAGGTGGACGCTTGGAACTTGATGCACTTCCTACGGCTGCGCACGGCCTCCGATGCCCAGTGGGAGATCCGTCAGTACGCGCTGGCCATCTACGACATCTTCCGCCAGATGATGCCCTGGACAGCAGAGGCCTTTGATCTCTACATCCGAGCGGAAGGGAAGCCTTCCCCTGAAACGATCAGTTGATCAGCGCCCCCCTACCCCCGGAGTTGCCTATGGCCGAGTCCACACTGGAACAAGGGAACATCCGCTTGGCCATCCACCCTGACGAAGGTGCTCTCCATCTACAGATCGGGTCGCTCAGCATGCAAGGGAAGTGTAAAGCACAAATCTCCTTGATGGAGCAGCGCCGCCCCATCTATGTTGTGGGGCAACGCGCACTTGAGCTGACCCCAGAAGCCATCCAAGATATGCACGGTGCGGGGCAACGCCTTACGGCGCTTCTCGTCAGCAATGTCCCCGGCTTGAATCTGACATTGCAAGCTGCCGTTTATGATGACCACCCCTTTGTTGCGCTGCGCGTGGGTCTCACCAATCACAGCCAGGCCGGGGTGCATGTCCACACGCTGATCCCGCTCGCCACCACAGCGCTGGAGATGGGGAGCGGCCCATTGGATAGCTGGGTCAACGGCTACCACTCGTGGAGCTTCAGCGGGTTTGTGCCGCACACCTGCCGTCAGCCGCGCATGGTGACCAACCTGCTCACCTATCCGCAGGCCGAGAATCCCACCACTCGCTACGCCCGCGAAGCCGGGCGCACCGTCGGTGAGTGGGTGGGCGCACTGATTGACGGCAGAGATCGAGCCTTAGTTGCCGGATTCATCGGCTTGGAGCGCCAATTAGGACAAGTGTATATGGATGGGCGGCCCGGCCACAAAGCGTTGTGGCTGGAGAACACCGCCGACGGTATCCCGCTCCCTGCAGGTGAGACGCTGTGGAGCGAATGGGCGATCCTCTACGTCGTTGACTTGCCGCATGGCGACCCGCTGGGGCGTTATGCCGAAGCCGCCGCCCGCATGACGCCGGCACGCTGGCCATCTCCACACCCCACTGCGGGATGGTCAAGCTGGTACCAGTTCTTTGACACGGTGACGGCGCAGGACATGGCACGCAATCAGGCTGCGCTCAAGGCACTTGCCGAGCGCCTCCCTTTGCGCCTCATCCAACTGGATGACGGCTATCAGCCTGTGTGGGGCGATTGGCTTCAGCACAACGAGAAGTTCCCGCAAGGTGTAGATGGCTGGGCAGAGGAGGTCCGCGCTGATGGCTTTGAAGCAGGTTTGTGGCTTAGCCCGTTCACCGTGGAGATGAAAGCGCGCATCGCCCGCGAGCATCCCGACGCCGTGCTGCGCGATAGGCGAGGCCGTCCTGTGCATGGCGGCTTCCTCATCAAACGCTGGATTAAGGGCCTTGACCCCACTCATCCCGCCACACAAGACTTCGTGCGCGAGGTCATCGACACCGTTGTCCATCGTTGGGGCATCCGCTACCTTAAACTGGACTTCCTCTACTGCGGCGCACTGCCCGGCCGGCGTTACGATCCCACACGCACCCGCGCCCAGGCCCTGCGCGATGGCCTGAGGCTCATCCGCGAGACGGCAGGCGAAGAGGTGGTGATCTTGGGTTGTGGATGCCCCTTCGGCCCTGCTTTGGGCCTTGTGGACATCATGCGTGTCAGCCCGGACGTTGCACCTGAGTGGTACCCGACAGTGCTGGGGCTGCGCAGACCCTTCCGCCGCGATTTCAGCCTGCCAGCCGCACGCAACAGCATCAGCATCTCGCTACACCGCGCGTGGACGCACCGCCGCTGGTGGTGGCTGGATGCGGATAACCTGTTGGTGCGCCCCCAACAGCGCCTCAGCCCCGCCGAAGTGCAGACGCTGGTGACTGTCATGGCGCTGACGAGCAGCCACCTGATGCTGAGCGACGACCTGCCCGCCCTGCCCGATGAGCGCCTACGTTGGGCGGCTTCGCTGTTGCCCTCACCACCGGTTGAGCGGCCGATTCTTCCCACGGCCTTTGCCCAGACCGCGCCAGAGGTGCTGATCGCGCACGTTAAGGGGATAGCCGGGCCGCACGTGCTCATTGGCCTCATCAACGGGGCTGATGTCCCGCGCACGCTCACCGTTGAGACGGACGTTATCGGCCTGCCGGGCGATCAGCCTTTGCTGGTGTGCGACTTCTGGGGACGCAGCGTGTACGTCCATCAAGGAGAGACACTCAGCACCAGGCCGCTGCCGCCGCACGGCGCGGCGCTGCTGGCTCTGCGCCCCCTGATGCCCGGTCCGCAAGTTGCAGGCAGCGATCTGCACGTCAGTATGGGCGGTGAGATAACCGCCTGGGAGGCAAGCGAGCGCGAGGTGGTTTTTTCCCTCAAGCTGGGGCGCAAGGCAACAGGGACCCTGTGGCTAAAACTGCCCTCGCCGCCCACCGAGGCTATCTGCGAAGGTCAGCCTATCCATGCCGCCGCAACGGATACTTCTGGCCTTTACGCCCTGTCCCTATCTGTAGAGGACGAAACGGAGGTGTTCATCCGCTTCTGACGTTGCTGCCCTTTCCTACCCGAGAGACGAGGGTTGCACATGACAAAGAAGTATGAATATAAGACGCTGCTCGTTCGGCTGAAGGATGATGACAAGTTGGTGCTTACTCATGTGGATAACAAGCGCATTGCCCGATTAGACTCGCCACTGGGCGTTAGCTACAGCGCCTGGGAACTACCCTTTTACCTCGCCGAGGCCGGCCTGCAGGGCTGGGAAGTGGTCGGCGTAAGCCACCTTGAAACGCGGGTGGCCTTCATCATCATGCAGCGTGAGGCGCAGTAAGTACCCTTATCCCTTCACCGGCGGCGGCATAGCCGCCTCCAACGCGTCCAAGAGATCGGCTTGCGCAACGCCCAGATCGGCCAGCAGGTCCAGTGCAGCGTGGCGCTCGGCGCGGGCCAATCCCATCGCGAGGTGCAGCGGCGCAACGGCCAGGTGCCCCCGATTCCAGGCCTCGCCGATGGCATACCCCAGAATGCGCTGCACATCTTCGCTGAGCGGCAGGCGCACGTAGCCTTGCCTGGGCACTTGCGCAGCGGGCAAGAACTGTCCGATCACCTCGCCGCTAAGCCCAAAGCGGCCTGCGAGGACCTCCTGCGCTGCGCCGGGCATGATGGTCAACGCCGCTAGCAGATGCAGGCTGGAGACCCGCTCGGCCCCTTGACGGCGTGCGATGTCCATCGCCAAGCTGAGCAGCCAGGCACTCTCCAGCGCGAAGCGATATGCATGGGTAGCCTCGTCACGGATGGCCGCCGCAGGGGCGGCCTGCTGCATCTCATACAGCCGCTGGAGCACATCGTTGGGGCTGATGTGCAGAGCGGAGAGCATCTCATCGGCGGAGGTGGGCGCGGCGATGATACCGTATAGCAGATGTTCGGTGTCAAGTGTGCGGTGACCCCACTCCCGCGCAGCCTGTACCGCCCGCTCAATGGCGTCACGCGCTTCGTCCGCCAGATCGATGCGTCCCCCGTCGGTGCGGTCGTGCAAGGCGACGGATTCGGCCAGCATCTCATGCAGGGTTTCTGCAGAGAGGCCCAGCGCGTCGAGCACGGCCCTTGCAATCCCTCTGCTCTCCCGTGAGAGAGCGTAGAGCAGATGCTGGCAGGTCACAAAACCGTGCCCCAACCCGTCCGCCTCATCGGAGGCAAAGGCCAGCACACGCTGAAAGCGCTCCGTGGGGAGGGGCGCAGTAGCCGACTCGCCCGCCTCGCTCATCAGGCCACCTGCCGACCCGCAATGCGCGCCTGCAGGGCTGCAATCCGCTCGCGGATGGCGGCCCGCTCGGCCAGCGCCGTCTCGGCGGGTGTGGCGAGCTGCTCACGATAGGCTGTGTGGAAGGCCATGATGCGATCCAGCAGATCGTGCGCCGGCGCAAAGACCTTTTCCTGAATGGGGTCAAGCAGGATTCCCGAGAGGTTAAGTTCCTTATCCTCCCCGAACCATTCGGCCAGCGGATCAAGCACACTGTCCGTGATGCCTGCAACCAGCGGCGGCAGGCTGGCGATCACATCCCGCATGGCCTGCAGGCCGGCCTCCGCCTTTGCGCCAATGCCAAACGGCAGGCGCTCCAGCACCCACAGCACAAAATTGGCGACCAGTTGCGCCAGCGGCTCCACCGGTTCCACCGCCTCCTGCACCTGCTCACCAAGCCACTCAAGGCTAGCGGCTAACGTGGCAATCTGCTGCTTCAGCCAGGGGATGCTAACCTGCGGGCCGGGCAGCGCGGCGATAAAGTCGCTCACCGCATTTTGGGCTGTTGTCAGGCCAGAGCGCAGCAGTGTGGCGATGTTCACCATACCCGTCACCAGTGGCCCGACTATCGCCAGCGCCCCGGCTATTAGCACATCCAGCCCCACATTGTCCAGCTGCTGCCACAGATCGTTGAGTGCCCGCTGGTCCTCGATCAGCGCCAATGCGTCGGTCAGATCGTTGTTGGCCTGCGCCAGCTCGCCCAGCAACTGATCGCGTTCGGCGGTGAGCGCCTCCAGCTGTGCGTTAAGCTGACCGATCTGCTCAACCAACGCTGCAAGGTCACCGGAATCGATCTGTGAGCCGTTGGGTAGGATCACCACCTGCGGCTGACGGCGACGCTGCTGGTCGTAGATCAGCGCGGCACTGCCGCCCAGCGCCAGCGCTGCCACTCCGCCCGCCAACAGCCGCAGCACAAACCACCGCCGACCGGCGTCCGGTGGCTCGTCGTTGGAAGCCTCCGCCTCATCCGGTACATGGGGCAGGTTCAGCA
>DAOTYL010000214.1:0-5365 GCA_034434955.1 Anaerolineae bacterium
GATCGCTACCTTTCCTACCTCTTTTGGGATACGCGCACCTATGACCGCTTCCCCTACCACGTGGAAAAGGTCAACGGGCGTTGGGTAGTTGCGCCGCAGGATGCCCAATACTACCTGAATACGGGGCGCTGGCGCGGCACGTGGCTGCCTCTGGCACTGATCTGGTGGGGGGTGGAGCTAACGGTGTTGATCGCCCACCTCATCAACCGCATTGCACGCCGCTGGCGGCGCGAGACGCTGGCATACTGAGATCACATCGCTTCTTGGAGGGAAAAGCCTATGGGCGCTCGTCCTCCGGCACATGGGATGCGCACCTTCTTCATCGTCTGGATTGGGCAGCTCGCCTCTACGTTAGGGTCCAACCTCGCGGGCTTTGCCCTCGGCGTGTGGATTTATGAGACCACCGGCTCGGAGACGCTCTTCGCCTTCAGTATGCTGGCCTGGGTGCTGCCCAACATCTTGCTGGCCCCGCTGGCGGGCGTCATCGCCGACCGTTGGGATCGGCGGCTGGTGATGATCTTAAGCGACAGCCTCGCTGCCAGCGGCACTCTCATGGTCAGCGTGTTGTTGTTCAGCGGGCATCTGGCCGTGTGGCACGTCTACATCGCCTCTTTCCTCGATTCGACGGCCAGCACGCTGCAATGGCCGGCCCACAGCGCAGCGACCTCGCTCATGGTCCCCAAAGAACATCTGGGCCGTGCGGGCGGCCTGACGCAGATCGGGCAGGCCATCTCGCAGCTTGTGGCGCCGGCGGCGGCAGGGGCGCTTTATGTCACGCTTGGCCCGCTGGCCATCCTCCTTGTCGACCTTGCCGCCTATGCGCTGGCGATGGGAACCCTGCTCATCGTGCGCTTCCCCCAGCCGGAGGTCACCGCCGAGGGGCAGGCCGGGCGCGGCTCTTTCTGGAAGGAGGCTCTCTTTGGTTGGGGCTATATCCGCGCCCGCACAGGGCTTTTTGGGCTGCTGATCATCTTCGCGGTGGGGAACTTCCTCTTCAGCCTCACCAATCCGTTGATGATGCCCCTGCTACTGGACATCAGCTCGCCGGATGTGGTGGGCTACGTCTCCTCCATCTTCGGGCTGGGGATGCTGATCGGCACGCTGGTGATGAGCATCTGGGGCGGCCCCAGACGGCGCATCTACGGCATTGTGCTCTTTGACAGCCTGACGGGCCTCTTTGGGATGCTGTACGGCCTACGGCCTTCGGTGCCCCTCATCGCTGCCGCTGCCTTCGGGATAGCGTTCAACATGCCCATTGTCAACGGATGCAGTCAGGCCATCTGGCAGAGTAAAGTAGCGCAGGACGTGCAGGGGCGTGTCTTTGCCGCACGGCGCATGATCGCCTTCTCCATCATGCCGCTGGCGTATCTCATCGCCGGGCCGCTGGCGGAGCATGTCTTCGAGCCACTGCTGGTGGAGGGTGGGCCGCTGGCCTCCAGTGTGGGGCGCGTGATCGGCGTGGGGGCCGGACGCGGCACCGGCCTGCTCTTTATGCTGGTCGGCGTGCTCTACACCCTGACGACGCTGATCATCCTCATCCACCCGCGCATCCGCCGTGTGGAGCTGGAGCTTCCCGATGCCATCCCCGATAGCGAGGAGGTTGGTGAAGCCGCGCCCATACCGGAAGGCGAGGCGACTCCCTCGCCGGCGAAGTGACGGTTGCTCTCAATCCTTCTTCGCCTTCTTCGCCCCTGCGCTGGCGCGTGGCTTGCGCGAGCGGCGCGGCTTGCTCTCCTGCGGCGCTTGCGCCGTGCTCGGCGGAGCAGGCACCAAGGGGAGGGTGAAACGGAAGATGCTCCCGCCGCCCGGGTTGTCCTCCACCCAGATGCGCCCCCCATGCGACTCAACGGCCAACCGACAGAAGGCCAGCCCCAGACCCGTGCTGCGGCGATGGCCACGCTGCCCGGGGATATGGGCGAAGCTCTCAAAGATGTGCCCTTTGTACTCGTCAGGGATGCCCGGCCCTTTGTCGGCGATGCTGATACACACCATCGGCTCGCGCTGCTGGGCATCTGGCGGGCGCACGGCAGCCTCAACTGTCACCAATGTCCCCGGCTCAGTGTATTTGAGCGCATTATCCAGCAGGTTGAGTACCACACGGCCCAGCATGTCGCGGTCGGCGCGGGTATAGAGTGGCGGCTGGGGTACGTTGACCTGCACTACCGCGCCGATCTCACGCGCCAGGGGCATCAGTTCCTCTACCGCATCGCGCAGAATAGCCCCCACATCTTCCACCGTGGGGTCTAACACGAACTCACCCCGCTCCATGCGCGAGAGGTCCAGCAGGTTGTTGACGAGGTTGAGCAACTTCTTGACGGCACGCTGGCTGACGCTGGTCGCCTGCTCGACAAGGGGGTTATTGGCGGACGCTGTCTCGCCAATGAGCCGCATACTGCCCATCACCGCCTGCAGCGGCGAGCGTAGCTCATGGACGATCATGCTCGTCAGGTTCTGACGTGTCTCCTCCAGCTCCTTCTGCTCGGTCACATCGCGGAAGATGAGCAGCAGGCCGATAAACTTGCCCTCCTCATCGCGCACGGGCATGGCCGTGCGCTCGACAAACATGCGGCGCTGCCCGCCGTGAGGCCGCGTGACGTACAGATCGGTTTGCGGCCTCATGTTGGGGTTGACAATGGCGCGTTTGATGAGGCGGTTCAGCTCACCCTCTTTATAGCCCAGCCCCTCGCCCAGCGTGCTGAGCGGGTCGGCGAGGAACTCCTCCGGTGAGCGGGGGGAGAAATCCTGACGGGCGAAGTCCCAGAAGTCACCCATGCGCGTGTTGGTCATCACAATACGCGCTTTGGCGTCCAGCATCAACAGGCCGTCATTGCTGGCGTCAATGATGGCGTGCAGGCGGTCGCGCACCACTTGTGCGCGGCGGTAGAGCTGCGCGTTGCGGATCGCCACCGCAGCCTGCACGGCCAGCTGGTTGACGAAGGTCAGGTCCTCCTGATTGAAAGCGTTGAGTAGTTCGCTCTCCACCGCCAGCGCACCAATGACCTGCCCCTCCAACACAATGGGCACGGCCAGCTGCGAGCGCGGCCCGGCAGCGTGGGGGTCGTCGGCGGAGATGAGGCGTGCCTCGCCTGCCGTGAAGACGGGGCTGCGGGCCAGCTCCTCGGCGATGTGGTGGGGGGCGCGTTCCATGCGGGAGGGGTCAAAGCCACGCCAGGCCACCATATGCGGTTGATTGTCTTCATAACCCAATTCAGGGCTGCCAGAGAGAACCAGCACGCCCGCATCGGCCTTGCACCCTTCAATGGCCGATTCGACGATCAGTTTGAAGATCGCATCAAGGTCAAGCGTGGCGCTGAGGCGCTGGCTGATGTCGGCCATGCGCACAATCTGCCCCACACGCCGCGCGAGTTGGATATCCACCGCCTGATAGATACGGGCATTGGCAACGGCTAACGCTGCCTGATTGGCGAACGTTTCCAGCAGTTCGATCTCATCGCGGGGGAAGGTGTGCGGTCGGTCATAATAGACCGCCAGCATGCCGATCAGGCGCTGTTGGGCACGCAGCGGCAGATAAGCATAGGCGGCGAAGTCCTCATGCCGCGCCAACAGGCGCGTGGCCGCCGAGACGGGTGCCCGCTCGTCATGCACGTTAGGGACGGTGACCACCGTACCCTCTTCAAGCAGCCTCTGACGTTCAGCCTCGGAGAGCGGCACGGCGATATCTTTGGAGCGCACCAGATGCTCCGGCGAGAAGCCCTCCGCCTTGGCCAGCAGCAGCGTGGGATGGATGGCGTCATCATCCAGCAGGTAGATGGCTGCCTTGTGGCATCCTGCCACCTCGATCACCGACGCCGTGACCAATTCCAGCAGGCGCTCCGGATTGAGCGAGGCGTTCATCTCGGCGCTGATCTGATTGAGGCGGGCCAGCTGCGCCGCCCGTTGTTGCGCCTCGCGGTAGAGCAGTGCGTTGTCAATGGCCACTTCGGCCTGCACGGCGATGGTGGCCAGCAGCTCCAGATCGGCAGAGGTGAAGTGCCGCTCCGGTTGTTCGTCCTGCCCCAGCCAGATGGTCAAGCAGCCGCGCAGGCGGTTGGGGATGTCGAGCGGCACGCCCAGCCAAGTCCGCGCAGGTGGCGGGTTCTCAATGCCCATGCGCCGCGCCGTTTCCTCCACCGATTCGGCCAGCAGGGCGATTTTTTCCTTCACCACCCAGGCTGTGAAACCGTCCGGCGGAGCAGCAGGCGGGGCGAGCACGCGGTGGCCGTTTTCCACCATCGTTTGGAGCGTCCACTCTCCCTCCGCAGTCGGCGGCGGCCCCAACAGCAGGCGCAGATGGCCGACGCGCAGCAGGTTTGCGGCTCGTGCGCTGATAGTGTTGAGCAGGGTGTCCATATCCAGAGTGGCGCGGATGGCCTGCTGGAGCGCCGAGAGGGATTGCAGTTGCTCCACCTGCTGTTGCAGCGATCCCTGTGCCATGACCAACCTTCTGACCACCGCCGCGATGGTCAACAGGAGCAGCTCCAGCAGCAGGAAGGCCCCTACGCCCAATCGCGCCAGCGTCAGCGCAGCGAGGGGAGCCAGCACAAGGGGCAACAATTGCACGCCCAAGATGGGCAGGCGGTAGGCGAGATAGAGTCGGCGGATGTCCACCTCACGCAAGCGCAGGCTGATGGCGTGGGTGAAGTTGTAGCCGACTACAAACATGGCCGGGGCGATCGCCACGGGCAGCGCATCGTGTAGGGTGGGGATAGCCTCCAGGGGCGGCGTTGCATCCAGTGCCCGGTATGCCAGATCGGCGGCCCACAGGCCCACCGCGCTGCGCCCTATAGCATGCGCTGCCATCCCGCCGCGCACCCACCATAGCGCCGCCGCACCGGCAGGCCGTTTGCTCGGCAGGGCGGCCTGCACTGCTGCGCCGATGGCTAGCCCGACGATCAGCACCGGCAGGCTGAACGGCAGCCCCAGTGCAAAGTAGGCCATCAGCGCCGCGACGGGTATAAAGGTCAGGCGCTCGCTGCCGATCTCCATGCCCAGCATATAGATCGCTGCTACCAGCGCCGTGAGCGAGCCGAGGGTTAGCCACATGGTCAGCGGCAGGCTGCGCAGGTCGGGGCGCAGCAAGCCCGCTGCAACCACTACGCCCGCTCCTAGCAGCCAGTGGTAGATCGCCGCACGTTTGATCGTAGTCATGCCCCAATCATACCATAAAAAGAGGATGGGGTTGATAGGGGGAATGAGACCCGCCCCGCATCAGGAATCCACTCTCCCGAAACGCGGCGGCCTCTATTACTTGCAAATCCCCTACTGATAGGCTATAAGCGGTAGCGTCTGCTAATCGCCGACTGCCAACCACTGCCCTCAGGAGGATTTATGACCATCAGTTTCGGCACCGACGGCTGGCGTGCTG
>DAOTYL010000215.1:0-5199 GCA_034434955.1 Anaerolineae bacterium
GACTGGCACAGCGTGCAGGAGTAGAACTCCTCCACCGATTCGTCCACAAGGTCGGCGAGGCGCTTGTTGCGGCGGTCGTAGGCTGCACGGGCTACCTCTAGCCAGTGCGCGAACGGCTCCGGATCGGTGTAGATGGTCACCTGCACTTTGTCCACAATGGCTCCGAAATCGGCGTGGAAACGAGCGTGCAGGATTTTGCCGAAGTGCTCCAGGTTGAAGCCCTTATCAACCGCCGCATTGGAGAGGCGGATCCAAGCAATGTCGCGCTGGCCAATGTGCTGGACACCCGATGCGCCGTTGATGAAGTAGTGAATCTGGCGCTCTAGCACCGGCTCAAAGTCCTCCTGCATCTGGCGGCCGGCCACACTGACCACAATGCCCATATCCATATGGCCGCCCGGCTCAATGTGGTCAAAGCCTGGGCCGATCACCTCGACTTTGCCGTCCACCACCTCATCCAGCGGGGCCATGTGCAGGTACTCAAAGCAGCGCGAGTGCTTGCCACCGAACTCCACGCGCATGTCGGCACGGCGCACCACCTCGCCCTCAAAGGCCGAGCCATAGGGCACCGGAATGGGGACATCGGCCACCTTAACCTTGACGCCGCGCACCTCAATGCATTTTTGCACCAAGCGCTCGGCACGCTCCAGATCGTCGGCCCCCTCGATCTCGTTGAAGGGCATGCTGACGACGTGCTCATAGGTGGTGATGCCGGTGGGCAGGATTTCGGGGATCACGGTATCGGCGATGACGGGGAAGCCAAAGTTGATAGCACCTGCGGCGGCGGCGTATTTCAGATCGTCCACCTCGCCCAATGCCAGCACAAAGGCAAAGACGCGATCCTTGTTGTACTTGAGAATCTCACGAGCCATGCCGCCCTTCAACCCACCGAAGGTCAGCGCCGAACGGGTGGCGAAGCCCAGTGCGTAGATGGCGCTGATCGTATCGGTGCCGAAGGGAACTGTATAGGTGTCATAGCCCAGCTCCACGCCTTCCTCAATGAGCTGATGGATGATGCTGCGCCCGTTGACGTTGCCGGAGAGGAAGCACAGGATGTTGCGCCGCTGCAATTCGCGCACGATCTTGACGGCTACCTCATTAGACTTGGCCGCGCCAACAATAGCCGCGAAGCCGGGCATACGCCCATCCACAAGCTGAATACCCCACGAGCGGAGCTGAATATCGTCAATGGGGCCGTTGAGATGCCCTTCCAGCTCGGCGCCCGGCTTGCCGTTATCCGGGCTGGTGAAGGCCGTGCCGCCAGCGAGCTGAAAACCGGGCATCGGCTCCGGCTGAAGCCCGTAAAGGAAACGCACGGCCTCAATCACCTCGGCGGCAAGCAGGGTAGCCATGCCACAGTCCAGCGTCTCGCCGAGGTAGGGCGTCCAGTTGTGCTCGGAAGGCACAGGATGGAGCAGCGAGCGGGCATAGGCCATGACTTCTGTAAGCTGCCCCAGTTTCTCTACGGCGATGCCGGTCATGCCGTAGATCACCGGCAGATAGTAGGCCGTGTTGGGAAAAGCGACGGGAGCCTCCGGGCCTTTCTCCTTGAGGGCCTTGCGTAGCATCAAGTCTGCCTCGGTGACGAGGGCATTGGCTCCACGAATAGCACGGGTGGCAATATAACGGGACATCGGCTACCTCCTTACTTGCCCGGTGTGCCGTACAGCGCGGCCCGGCGCTCTTCAAGCGGCAGTGCTTCCAGTTCGCGTACACGCCAATCGCCGCTCTTGCCGAAGCGGGTGGGGTCATAAGCGGGCAGCCCCAGCGCAGCGCGCTTCTTGTCGATGTGCTCCAGCGTGCGGCGGATGATCTCATCAGCATCCTGCACGAACTCCAATTTGCCGCCGTAGAGCCTCTCCCAGCCCTCGCTGATGTACTGCTGAACCAGCGTGCTACCCGAGACGCGGTCGGCCATCCCTTCCACCGGATTGTGGCCGCCCATAATGACATATGCACCGGAGGCCACGCAATAGGTGGCGATGGCCAATGCCTTCTCACTCATCCATTCCGGTGCAATGCCGACGGCGGGAATCTGATCGATGTCGTCACCCAGGCCGCCTTCTTCGGCTACCTGCGTGAGCACCGTTAGGATGCGCGAGTTGTCCACGCAAGAACCCATGTGCAGCACGGGCGGGATACCCACCGTCTCGCAGATCTCGCGCAGGCCCGGGCCGACCTTCTCCAAGCCGGTCCTGCCGAGCAGGAAGCCCTGCTTGGCGCTGGCGATCGCTCCGCAGCCTGTCTCTACGACTAACACATCGTTCTTGAGCAATTCCTCGGTGATACGGATGTGCAGAGCGTCCTGCTGGGTGCGAGGGTTGTTGCAGCCCACAATGGCCACCAGGCCCCGGATGCGCCCTGCCATCACCGCATCGTTGAGCGGGCGGAAGGAGCCGCGGAAGGAACCCCCCAGCATGTAGTTGATGTACTCATGCGAGAAGCCCGGGACAAGGTCCTCACGCACCTGAGGGATGTGTATCTCGCCGCGGTTCTTGAAGTTATCAATAGCGACCTTGAGGATCTCCTTGGCGATGGTATAGGCCTTGTGCTCGTCAAATTCAATGTGTGTGGCGCCCTTGATGCGCACCTTAGGCGAGGTGGTGATGATCTTGGTGTGGAAGCGCTCGGCCACCCCCACCAGTGCTTGCATGATGCACTGCACATCCACCACCATAGCCTCTACTGCGCCGGTCAGGATAGCCAGCTCCTGATGGAGGAAGTTGCCCGCTGCCGGAATGCCCTGCCGCATGAGGATTTCGTTGGCCGTGCAGCAGATGCCGGAGAGGTTGACGCCCTTCGCGCCGGCAGCCTGCGCATAGGCGATGATCTCCGGGTCCTGCGAGGCCGCAACGATCATCTCGCTCAGGGTTGGCTCGTGGCCATGCACAATGACGTTGACCATATCCTCTTTGAGCACGCCCAGATTGGCCTGCCCATAGAGAGGCGCAGGAGTGCCGAAGAGGATGTCGGAGACGTCGGTGGCGATCATGCTGCCGCCCCAGCCATCGGCGATGGCCGTGCGGATAGCGTGTTGCAGCAGGTGCTCGTAGTCCTGATCGTCGCCGATGTGGGTGCGGTGCAGCGCCTCAACCGTCTCGCGGTCAATGCCGCGCGGCACCACGCCGAGGTCCTCCCATAGTTTCTGGCGCTTCTTGGTGGCGCGGATCACAGTGACGACCTTGCCGCGCTGCTGCCCGAATTGAGCAATGTACAGGTCCGCCAGATCGTTGGCGATCTCCTCCGGAGCACGGCCTTCGATGGGGATACCGTATTTGGCCGCTACGGTGCGCAGCTTAGCCACGTCGCGGATCACGTATCCCTCGGCCTCGCCGTTGGCCACCGCCTTCAGCGTGAACGCCATGTCGCGCCCGTGATCGGAGTGGGCGGCAGCGCCGGCGGCGATGGAGCGGATGAGATTGCGGGCTTGAATGGTATCAATCGTGGCTCCACATATGCCTGTTGAGCCATCTTTGGTGAGACGGCAAGGCCCCATACCGCACAGCTTGCAGCACATGCCCGCTCCCCCGATGTTGCAAGGGGGCAGATCATCAGCGCGGTGGAAAGCCGTGTGGATGCCCAGGGTTTCCGCGCGGATCAGCATCTCCTGCGCGGCGGGATCGGTACTCTGCTCTTGTGGAGTGCGTTTCACAGGCATTGGCTCTCTCCTCTATTCTTCATCCATCTTGCGGATTGGCCCTAGGCCGGGGCAAGGCCACAAAGGCCGCCCCACATACGGCACCTGATGGGCGAAGCTGACCGTACTGCCTGCCTCTTTGTAGGTGATACTATGGCGCAGATGTGCCTTCCCCCCGTTGCTAGGGCGGCGATCGGTGGCAGGAGTGCTGGCCTCTAGCGGGATGTGCAGGTCGCCCAGATAACCGGCCTGGTCCAACCGCTGGGTGATGGTCTCGGCATCCACTTGCGCCGGGTCGAACGTCACCTCCACAATGTGGAAGGCGCTGCTGGCGTAGACATTCTGAACGCCCGGCAGCTCCAGCAGGATGCGCCTGACCTCCGTAACATGGTGATCCCCGTACATGGCGGGGACTTCAAGGGTTAGCTTCTCCATCGCTCCCTACCTTGATGCTGTAAGAGACTTGCTCAGCGCAGCACAGCGCTCAATCGGACGTATCCGACCCGAATGCTGATTTCATTGCCTCTACAAAGTAGCAGTTTAAAGGATGGGGGGTGAAGTTGACAGTATCGCCTGTCACGATTAGGCTGGATGTTTGTCACCACTGGAACAAAGGATAGCGCATCCCTTCACACATATAACGCAGGAGCCGGATAATGGGGCAGGCATGATGAAGATCGGCATCCTCTCGGACACACACGATGAGATCACCAGCACCAGGGCAGCGCTTGATATCCTGCGCCAACAAGACGCAACGTTCGTCATCCATTGCGGCGACCTCACCTCGCCGGAGGTAGTGCTGCTCTTCGAGGGCTGGGATGCAGTGTTCGTGTGGGGCAACATGGACAAGGATACGTTGGCTCTGCGCGACGCTGTACGGCGCATCGGGCGGGCTTCTATCGGTGACACCTTCACTGCCCATCTGGGCGGCGCTCATCTGGCCGCTTGCCATGGGGACGATGCCGCGATGCTCAAGCGGCTGATCCGCAGCGGGTTGTACGACTATGTCTTTCACGGGCACACCCACGAGCAGCGCGATGAGCACATCGGCAGGACACGGGTGATCAACCCGGGGGCATTGGGAGGCATGCGCCAAGGGCCGCGTTCGTTCTGCGTGCTTGATCTGGAAAGCGGGGAAGCCGTTTTTATCGAGCTACCCGATGCGTAGGCGGATCAGCGCTTTGGGAGGGAGGAGGGCGCCGAAACCGAGCGGCGGCGCAGTGCCTCCCACAGCAGGCGCAGCTCATCAAGGCCGAAGAGCGTCGTCAGCCCTATGTAAAGGCCCGCGCCGAGCAGCCCCGGCCCCAGGACCGCCAGCAGTTCGACCAGCCCGCCATCATGGGGGAAGAGCACCTCAATGCCCAGTAGGCTCCCGTAGGTCGCCAGCCCCATGGCCGCGGAGGTCAAGGCAACCAAGCCCAATGTGCGCAGGATGCCCAACCCACCCCAACCCTCGATGCGGCGGCCGAGGATGAGCGCCGAGATGAGCGTATGCAGCAGATGCTTGAACGAATCGGCAATCATCAGGCTGAACAGCCCCCAGGTGGGCAACAGCCCCGCCG
>DAOTYL010000216.1:0-23275 GCA_034434955.1 Anaerolineae bacterium
GTGGTGATGCAGCGACGCTACGTGCTCAGCAGGCCAACCACACGCGCCATTGAGGAGACCTCTGTGCCGGTGAGGGGTGATACGGGCGAGATTCTGGGCCATCTGTTCATCCTGCACGATGTCACCCAAGAGCATGAGCTGGAGATATACCGTCAGGAAGTCTCGCATATGATGGTGCACGATCTGCGCAGCCCACTGGCGGGCGTCATCACCGGCCTTGACGTGGCGAAAGAAGAGCTGGAACAGATGCCCCCCGATCCGCACCGCGACACGGTGAAGGCAACGGTAGAAGTGGCCCTCACCAGCGCCAATACCCTGCTGCGGTTGGTGGAGCAGATTCTGGACGTGAATCAGCTCGAGGCAGGGGAAGTTCCCCTCCTCATGGAGCCGGTGAACCTCAAGGCGCTGGCCGAGGAAACCGCACAAGTGATGAACCCCTCCGCCGCCGAGGCCAACATCGCCCTCACGGTGCGTGCCCCGGACAACCTGCCGCCCATCCGCGCCGACGCTGACAAGATCAAGCGCGTGTTCTTCAACCTGCTGGACAACGCCCTGCGCTATACTCCCGACGACGGGGAAATCCGCGTCGAGATCGTGCCGCACCCTGACTGTCAGGAGGTCATCGTGACGGACACCGGCGAGGGCATTCCGCCGGACCTCCGCGAGCACGTCTTTGAGCGCTTTGTGCAGGGCAACGTCTTGCGCCGCAAGCGCGGCCCCAAAGGCTCAGGGCTGGGGTTAACCTTCTGCAAGCTGGCGGTGGAGGCACACGGCGGGCGCATCTGGGTTGACGAAGGCCCGGAGGGCGGCGCGGCGTTCCACTTCACGCTGCCGCTTGCCGCCGGCGCCGAGGGCTAAAAGCGCCGGCGGCCTCCTCCTGATTTGCAACGCTCCTGCCGTCTCACTTCATCCGCTTGGGCCATCAGAAGCCACCAATGGCTTGACAGGGCCTCTCTTCGCTGCTATGATCTCAATTAATTAGACATTTGTCTTATCACATCGCCAGCCGCAAGCGCCAGCGTCTGGCGGGATAGCGCCAGCGAGGAGGCCACCGACGAGGGCCTCCTCGCCGTTCTCCCCCACCTGCGGCACCGAGGTCTGTGGTGAGCCGACCCCGAATCTGGTAGACTCTAGGCGCAGACTTCCGCACCCCTACCCTATATTGACAGCCTCTTCAGCGCCTGCCTCAAGCAGATGGAGACAGGAAA
Source organism: Anaerolineae bacterium (assembly GCA_034434955.1). Classification (GTDB taxonomy): domain Bacteria; phylum Chloroflexota; class Anaerolineae; order Aggregatilineales; family UBA3940; genus DAOTYL01. The sequence goes on from DAOTYL010000216.1 coordinate 1,209, forward strand.
GGGGCTTTGTGCGTGTGGGGTGGGAGAGGATCACTTCCGTTGCCGAGGAGGGATAAAGAGCAATGCCGCTTTTCTACTTCAGACCATTTGATTTCCACGCCGATAAGCGTCGGCCGCGCCGCCCCCCCATCGTAGATTTTCCGGTGGGTGAGACGCTGCTCTTCCTCATCGTGGCAATGGTAGGGTTGGGGCTGTTCGTGGTGTTCGTGGTCTTCCCCGCGCTGACCGTGCTCAGCCTATCCACACCATAAGCGGGATCAGGGGTGAGGGGGCGAGGTTGACGATCCCTAGCGGCTATGCTAAACTGCTGCCTGCAACAAGCCGATGCGGAGAACGACTTTGACGGAGCAAGTAGCAGCCGCTTGCAGAAAGATGCCGGGCGCTGTGAAGCATCAGCGGAGGCTGTGTGGGCCGCAAGGCCCTATCCACTCCGGAAGAACGTCGCCCTGAGGCAATGCGGGGCCGGGAGCGCCCGTTACCGCGCAGAATGAGGTCAGCAGGCAGGCAGCCTGTTGGCGAATTCAGGTAGCATTACGGGGAGGCCCCTTGCCCTGACAAGGGAGGGCCTCTTTTTAGTTAGACGCCTGCGGTGCAGGTGGAGGGGCAAGATGCTGGATATCAAGATCATCCGTGAAGAGCCGGAACGTGTGAAGGCGGCCATGCGCACCCTCAATGATGAGGACGCTGTCTCACGCATTGACTTGATCCTTGAGATGGACGAGCGCCGCCGCACGCTGATCCAACAGGTAGAAGACTTGCGGGCCGAGAAGAACAAGGCCAGCAAGATCATCGGCCACACCCGCGATCCCAGAGAGCGCGAGGCGAAGATTGGCCAGATGAAGAGCCTCAACGCACGGCTGGAAAAACTGGAGGCCGAACTGCGCGAGGTAGAGCAGATGCTCCACGAGGAGATGTTGTGGGTTCCCAACCTACCCGCGCCGGATGTGCCGGTGGGGCCGGACGAGTCCCACAATGTGGTGATCCGCGAGGAAGGCGAGAAACCCACCTTCGACTTTGAGCCGCTGCCCCACTGGGACATCGGCCCCTTGCTGGACATCCTCGACTTTGAGCGCGGCGTGAAGCTTTCCGGCTCGCGCTTTTACGTGCTTAAGGGATTGGGGGCGCGTCTCCAGCGTGCGCTCATCACCTGGATGCTGGATGTGCACGTCAACGAGCACGGCTACACGGAGGTCTATCCGCCCTTCATGGTGCGCAGCGAGTGCCTGATCGGCACGGGCAACCTACCCAAGTTCGGCGACAACCTGTACCGCGACATCGAGGAAGACTTCTGGTGGATTCCCACCGCCGAAGTGCCCGTCACCAACCTGCACCGCGAGGAGATTCTGCGCGGTGAGGATTTGCCCAAGTACTACGTGGCCTATACGCCTTGCTTCCGCCGTGAGAAGATGAGCGCCGGGCGCGATGTGCGCGGCATCAAGCGCGGCCACCAGTTTGACAAAGTGGAGTTGGTGAAGATCGTGGAAGGCGATGCGGAAGTCTCGGAGAGGGAGCACCAAAAACTGCTGGCCGACGCCGAAGACATCGCGCGGCGGCTGGGGCTGCCCTACCGCATTGTTCAGATGTGCACCGGCGACCTGAGCTTCGTGGCGGCCAAGAAATACGACATCGAGGTATGGGCTGCCGGTTCGCGCGAGTGGCTGGAGGTCTCCTCCGTTTCCAACTTCCATGATTTCCAGGCACGTCGCATGAACATGCGCTATCGTCCTGCGCCGGGCGCACCCACGCGCTATCCGCACACGCTGAACGGCTCAGGGCTGGCGCTGCCACGGGTGATGATCGCCGTTTTGGAGAACTATCAACGGGCCGATGGCTCGGTGGTGATTCCGGAAGTCCTGCGCCCCTACATGGGAGGCGTGGAGGTGATCCCCCTGCCGGCGAAGCGGGCTGAGGGATAAGCAATCCGCGAAATGCGAACTGCTCACCGCTCACATGCCCGCTCCTGCCCGCATTTGGCTTTACGGCGGGCGATTGCTACAATTCACAAGCCGATTGCGGTCACGGTCTGCCGGACGGAAGGCCACAAGGTTCACGCGCCGATGAGAGTCGGCATGGAAGGCATCCATGAGTCCTTCAAATCTGACTGCTGAGGTCTGGCCGGCGACGGACGCCGGGCAGGCCGAATCCAACGAGGACTACGTCCTCCTCTATCAGCCCACCGATGCGCAGGTAGCGCGCTATGCGGGCAGCCTGTATGTGGTAGTCGATGGAGAGGGCGGAGGAACGCGCGGAACGCTCGCCAGCCGCTATGCCGCGCAGAAGGTGATGCACGCCTACTACACCAGCGACGAGCCAGACCTCGGCCTGCGCCTGCGCCAGGCCGTGCAGGCCGCCAACGCGGACCTCTTCCAGTACGCCCGCCAGCGGCCCGAATTGGTCAAGCTGAGCGCCAGCCTTGTCGCAGCGGCCATCCGCGGTGAACAGGTGCATGTGGCGGCGGTGGGCAGCTGCCGCGCTTATCTGATCCGCAAGGGAAGCATCCACCGCATCACCCATGACCATACTCTGGTGCAGCAGTTGCTGGATGAAGGAGCCATCACAGCGGAGGAGGCACGTGAACATCCGCGCCGCGACCTGATCCTGCGCACGCTCGGCACGCAGGAGGAGATCGCAGTAGACATATTTGACCTGCGCCTGCAACCCGACGATGCTCTCCTGTTGTGCAGCGACGGCCTGACGCGCTATCTGGAAGATGAGGAGATCGCGCAGATCGCCTCCAGCGCAGCGCCGCGCAGCGCCGCCGAGACGCTCATCCGCCGCGCCAACGAACGCGGCGGCAAAGACAACATCACGGTGGTTTCAGCGCTGATGCGCGCCGGCGCTCCACCCCTCGCGGGCGAGGTGCCCCACATGTGGGATGGCAGTATGCCCAGCTTTGAGGAGCAGCCCACGCTGGCCGTGCCGCGCGTGGAGCGCCCATCCCCACCGCCGGATGAGACCATGCCCACCATGCCCACCCGAGCGGTGCCCGCTCCTTCGCGTCCTACCGAAACTGCTCCGGCCCCGCCTTACGCCCAGCCTGTGCAGCCCGCCCCGCCTTATGCTGCTCCGCCGCCCGGTTACGCCATCGATCCGGTGACGGGCCTGCCCCCTGTGCCGCCGCCGCGTCCGGAGGGGCCGCCACAACCCGGCCAACCTGCCGGATGGACGCCCCAACCGTCGGGGGGGTATCAGCCGCGCATTTACCAGCCGCCCACGCCGCGCTACGCCCAGCGGCGGGGAGTGCCGCTGGGGTTGTTCGTTGTGGTGGGCCTGCTGGCCATCGTCCTTACGGCGCTGATGGTGGTACTGCTGATCAATCCATTAGACTGGGAGCTGCCGATTCGGGTCGGCGCGGGCGGCCCACCCGCCGCGGCCACGCAGGTCGGCGGCGGAGCGGTGGGGATCATCACCCAGACGGCGATGCCCACCAGCACGCCCACCGTGACGCCCCTGCCCCCTACCCCCACACCGACGGTCGAGCCAACACCGCAGGCTCCGCCCGGCATGGTGCTGATAGAGGGCGGAGCGTTCCTGCGCGGGGTGAGCGACGATGAGGTGGCGCGGGCAATCAACTTGTGCATCAACGAGACCGAGCCACAGCACGTGGAGTGCTATCCGGAATATTTCACCGATGCCCAGCCGGTGGAGGAAGTTACGCTCAGCCCCTTCTTTATTGACATCACCGAGGTCACCAATGCTGCCTACGCCGAGTGCGTGGCTGCCGAAGTGTGCACGCCGCCACAGAACACCGAGTTTTACGATGACCCGGCCTTTGCCCAGCATCCGGTGGTGTATGTGACGTGGGATCAGGCCCGCACCTTCTGCGAGTGGGCGGGCAAACGCCTGCCCACCGAGGCGGAGTGGGAGAAGGCCGCCCGCTGGGACCCCGCCACCGGTGAGTCGTACTGGTGGCCCTGGGGCAACGAGTTCGTGCAGGGGCAAGCCAACACGCTCTCGGCAGGGTTAGGGGGATTGAGCGCCGTGCAGGCCTTCCCGCGCGATGTCAGCCCGACGGGTGTGCTGGGCATGGCGGGCAACGCCAGCGAGTGGGTAGCGGACTGGTACTTCGAGAGCTACGAAGGGCTGGGGACGCTCAACCCGACCGGCCCGGCCAATTATCCCTACGGAGGGACGCCCTATCGCGTGGTGCGCGGCGGGTCCTATCTGGAATTGGATTCGCGCTCGCGAGCGGGGCACCGTTTCACGGTCAATCCGGCCAGTGCCCAGCCGTGGCTGGGCTTCCGCTGCGCCCAGAGCGTGGGTGGGGAAGCCGCGCCGCAGCCCACGCCCACCGTGGAGACGCCGGCCGCTGCTCCGCCGGAGGAGACCGGTACTCCCGCCGCAACGGCCACACCGTAGCCATGATAAGCCACACCTCCCCCGCAGTACATCCGATATCAACCCTCACCCTCGCAAGCCGTAGGCCTGTGGAGGTGAAAGTTCCCCTCTATTCTGTGCCTTTTGTGCTCTCTATGGATAAAATAGAGCGACATCATCAAAGGAGAAGGAGACACACACCATGCAATTTATGGAAGTAGCTCCCTTCGAATGGGCAATGGTGCTGGCCGTACTGGGCACGGCCATCCTGGCGTTGGTGTACGCTGCGCTGTTGGCCCGCCAAATCCTGCGTTACGACAAGGGCACCGAAGCCATGCAGGCCATCTGGCGCGACATCAAGGCCGGAGCCAACGCCTACCTGCGCACGCAGTTGCGCACCATTGCGGTGATGATCGCCGGGCTGACGGTGCTGATGTTCTTCAGCGTCTACATCGTGCGCCCCACACCCGAAGCGCGCGAGATGTTCGGCGAGAGCGCGCGCATCATCATCGCCTTTGCCCGCGCTGGCGCCTTCCTCATGGGGTCCATCTTCTCGGCGCTGGTGGGCTATATCGGCATGAACATGGCCGTTGAGGGCAACGTGCGTGTAGCGAACGCCTCGCGTGTGAGCTACAACGAGGCGCTGAAGATCGCCTACCGCTCGGGCACCATCACCGGCATGCTGACCGACGGCCTGGGCCTGCTGGGCGGCACGACCATCTTCCTCATCTTCGGCAAGGCCGCGCCAGATGTGTTGCTGGGCTTCGGTTTCGGCGGCACGCTGCTGGCGCTCTTCATGCGTGTGGGCGGTGGCATCTACACCAAGGCAGCGGACGTGGGCGCCGACCTTGTGGGCAAGGTAGAAGCCGGCATGGAAGAGGACGATCCGCGCAACGCTGCCGTGATCGCCGACCTCGTGGGCGATAACGTGGGCGACTGCGCCGGCATGGCCGCCGACATCTTTGAGAGCTACGAGGTGACGGTCGTCTCCAGCCTGATCTTGGGCTTGGCGCTGGCGCAGATCACCGGCAACCTGCACTGGATTATCGTGCCGCTGCTGATCCGCGGAGTGGGCGTCATCAGCTCCATTATCGGCACGTATGCCGTCGCACTGTGGAAGGGCGTGGATGCCGAAGAGGCGATGTACAAGAGCTACGAGCTATCCAGCGCCATCACCATTACGTCCGCCTTCCTCATCTCCTACTTCTATGCGGGCGACCTGCGCATGGGCGTGCTGAACGCGGTAGGGGTGGCGCTGGCGGTGAGTTTCAACCCGCTGACGGCCTACGCTACGAGCGCCAACAGCAAGCGCGTGCAGAACATTTCGGCGGCCACGCGCTTCGGCCCGGCGCTGGTGATCTTGGAGGGGTTGAGCCTGGGGTATCTCTCCAGCGTGTGGGCGGTGACGGTGATCATCATCGCACTGGCGGCCTCTATCCTCATCTACTCGGCTGCGCTGCCACCTGCCATCGCCCAGGTGGTGCTCTATGCTTCCATCGCCGTCGGCTTGATCGGTGGCATCCTCCGCTGGGTGCGCCGCCGCTCGTGGATTGACGGCCTCATCTTCCTCATGTGGACGCTGGTGGCAGGTTTCTTCCTCTACAGTATGCAGCCGGTAGGGGAAGAGAATGCCTTTACCTTCATCCTATTCGGCGTCAGCATGATCGGCGTGGGGATGCTCTCCCACACGGGCAACAACGTCAGCATGGACACCTTCGGGCCGATCTCGGACAATGCCAACGGCATCGGCGAGGTGGCCGGCATGGAGCCGCAGCAGCGCCAGATCATGGCCGATCTGGATGCGGCGGGCAATACCACCAAGGCTATCACCAAAGGCGTGGCGATCGGCTCAGCGGTCGTGGCGGCGCTTTCGCTCTACGGGGCTTTCTTCACCGACATCAAGCGCGTGTGGCCGGTGGACCTGCGCGGCCCCTTTGAGGAGGTGATCAACCTTACCAACCCGACGGTCTTTGTCGGCCTGCTCATCGGCGGGGCGCTGCCGCTGCTCTTCGGCGGCCTGCTGATCAAGGCCGTCAACCGCGCCGCTGCCCAGATGATGGCCGAAGTACGTCGCCAATTGCGCATTGAGGCCGTCTGGAAAGGCCTCCAGAAGCCCGACTACAGCCGCGCGGTGGAAATCAGCACGCGGGCGGCGCAGGCCGAGCTCATCCCGCTGGGCTTGATTGCCGTGCTGGCGCCCATCCTCGTCGGCTTCCTGCTCAAGGAGCAAGCGCTGGGATCGTTCCTCGCCGGCATTATCGTCAGCGGGCAGTTGTTGGCGGTCTTTATGGCTAACTCCGGCGGCGCCTGGGACAACGCCAAGAAGTTCGTGGAGGACGGCAACTACGGCGGCAAGCACAGCGACAATCACGCCGCCTCGGTAGTGGGCGACATCGTGGGCGACCCGCTCAAGGACACCGCCGGCCCGGCGCTCAACCCTATGATCAAGGTGATGAACCTTGTGGGCTTGATCATGGCGCCCATCGTGGTAGAGTTTGCGGGCTTCTCGCCCGCCATTATGGCAGTGATCGTGGTAGGCCTGCTGGCCGTGCTGTGGGCGGTGCGTCGCTCCGACCGTCCTTTTGAGATGGTGCACGAGGAGGGCGTGGAAGCCTTCAAGGTGGTGAAGGGCGAGGCCTCGGTGGATTAGGCCTCAACCGACCCTGACCCCCTAACCTACCCCTTCCCTGCGATGAGGAGAGGGTAGCGGCCTCAAGTTGCAAGGGGCGGGGTGATGGCTATCCGTTGTTTGCAGAGGGAGAGGGCAGTGCCTAAGGCGCTGCCCTCACTTTTGTGCTACCCGCCTGAGGAGCGCACGCCAGATGCGGTTGCGCAGCCAGTTGCCGATCAGCCCGGCAAGGATGATGCAGACGAACAGACCAACGAAGAGACTAATGCCCAGCACACCCCCGACAGACTGGGGCAACCGTTCGGCCAGGCCGGTTGTCGTCAGGCCGTACCACATCAGCCCATAGAGGACGATGCACAGGACGATAAAGATAAAGGTCAACATACTGATGATGCGTCCGATGCAGGTGCGGTACAGTACGCGCTCCGCTTCACTAGCCACGCCGAATGATACCAAGCGGTGCAAAATCGGTTGCCGGTTTCCGCTCATATATAGCCTCCTTGGGCAATTGATTCGCCGCCGACCTCACCAGAACAGCGGGCAGGGCCGGCGATCTAGATTTCCACCTCCAGACAATCCGGCACGGCCTGCGGCTTGGCCGGGATGACCTCTTTAACCGCCTCTTTCACGCGGCCGATCTACTCCTGCGACACGGTTCTCATCTCCTTTGGCAGTTAGCGACTCGCTTATTCACTACGCTTATTTATAGACCTTTATAGGCCAGCTCCGCCACTCGCCGTGATAGGCCTGCCGGCCGTGCTGTGGGCGGCACGTCGCTCTGACTATCCCCCTCATTATTAGGAGGGACAGCGGCCTCAAGCCGCAAAGGGACGCCCCTGCGTTTGAAAACTCCAACGCCATGCTGATCGCCCGATCAAGTAGCGGCGGTTGACGCACCGCGCCGGATGGTCTATCATCTGCGCCTAGAACATGTGTTCTATCACGGCAGCACCGAGGGCTGCCTTCCGGAGGTGTAGATGGAGGAACATCCACAGGGTGTGTGGATCGGCGCGGACGGACGCGCACAGCAAGTGCGCATCAAGGGCGGGCCGCTCTCCGAGGCTTTCTTCGGCATCCTACGGCAACGAGAGGGTGAGCTGAGCGCCTCACCGAGCGACCTGGCGCGTGCCTACGCCAGCGCGGTGTGGGCCTATCGCTGCATCAAGCTACGGGCAGATGCGGTGGCAGGCGTGCCGCTGCTGCTGCGCGAGCGCGACGGCACGCCCATCCGTGAGCATCCCCTGCTGACGCTGTTGGAGCATCCTCATCCTGCCCTCAACGGCCTGAGCGACCTGCTACGGGCGACCGAGGCGGCTTACAACATCTGGGGCGTGGCCTACTGGCTGAAAGTCTCCAACAGCAGGGAACGGCTGCGGCAGCTGCGCTGGCTCAATCCGCAGACGGTGGAGATGGTGAGCGACGCCGAACGGGGCATCATTGCCTACCGGCAAAAGGTGGGCACGCAGACGCACGATTACGCCCCGCAGCAGGTGATCGCCTTCCGCAACTTTGACCCGCTGGACGATCTGGGAGGGCTGTCGCCGCTGGCAGTGGCGCTCAGCGAGGTGAACGCCGATCTCAACGCGGCGCGGTATGTGGCCACCTTCTTCGCCAACGATGCGCGTCCAGCGGGTTTACTGACAACCGATCAACCGCTGCACGAGAGCGAGATTGAGCGCACACGAGCGTGGTGGCAGCGGCTGTTCGGCGGGGTGCGCAACCGCTGGCGGACGGGCATCGTGGGCGGCGGGCTGAAGTGGCAGACCATCACCTATCCGCCCACCGATTTGTCATTGGCGGAACTGCGGGCGGAGGATCGGCGTGCCATCTGTGCGGCCTTCGGCGTGCCGCCCGGGCTGGCCGGAGCGTGGGAAGCGACCACCTTCGCCACCGCCCGCGAGCAGAAGGCCAGCTTCTACGAGGATACCATCTTGCCGCAGTTGCGCTATCTGGCCGATGTGCTCAACGGGGCGCTGCTGCCGCACTACGCAGACCTCGCAGCGCGAGGGGCGCGGCTGGCCTTTGACGTGGACAGCATTGCCGCCCTCCAGGAATCGGCGGGGGAGAAGGCACAGCGTATGGTGGCGCTGTTTCAGGCCGGGCTGATGACACGCAACGAAGTGCGGGCGGCGCTAGGGCTGGGCGCGCTGCCGGAGGCGGAGGATGGCACCTCACCCCCTCCCTTTCCCTCCCCCTTGCAAGGGGGAGAGCAAGATAGGGATGGCGTGGAGAGGGGGAAGGGAGAAAGGGATGCATCCGGCGGCGGGGATAGGGGCATCGTGAAGGCACTGACAAGCATCCCCCTGCTGCGGGAGGAGCTAAAGCGCTGGGAACGCTTCGCCGTGAAGCGCGTGCGGGAGGGACGCCCTCTGCGGCGCTTCCGCAGCGAGGTCATCCCACCCGACTTGCAAGCGTTCATTGAAGATGCGCTGGAGGAGGCGGAGAGCGTGACGGATGTCTTTGCCCTGTTTGGGGATGTGTTTGAGATGCTGGAGCAAGACGAGGTTCGGCATGGACGCCATGCGGCAAGGACGCTGCACAGCGCATCCCCGCAGGAGGGGCAGTGATGCAGACCGTGAAGGCCCTCCGCACAGAGAGCGCATGGGTGCTGGACGTACTGGGCGTACCTTACGGCGGGCCATACGGCGGTCGGGACGCCCAGGGTGAGTACTTTACGCCGGAGACCGACTTGTGGCTGGAGCGCATCCCGAAGCGCCCGGTGGTGTACTACCACGGACTGGCGGAAGGGGACGGCGAGCCGCAGGTGATCGGCGAGGAGCTGAGCTGGGAGCGCCGCGCCGATGGGGTGTGGTTTCGCGTGCTGCTGGATAAGAGCAAGGCGCTGGCGCGGCGGGTGTGGGAGGCTGCACAGCGCGGGCTGGCCCGCGCTTCGTCAGGGGCAATTGGGCATCTGGTGCGGGTGGCAACGGACGGGCGCATTTTGGTGTGGCCCATCGGTGAGATTTCGCTGCTGGATGCCCGCACTCACCGGCCCGCCAACCCCTACGCGGTGGCGCTTGTCCATGCCAAAGCGACGTTTAAGGTAGCGGGGCTTGAGGGAGCGGAGCAGTTTGAGAATCCTCACCTCACCCCCTTCCATCCTTCGCGGCCTGCGGCCACTCCGGACACGCCTCCCCTTTGCAAGGGGGAGGGACAGGGTAGGGGTGGTGGGATGAGGATACACACATCAGAGGAGAGGGAACAGATGGACGAACAAACGATGCGCAGCGTGATCCGTCAGGAGGTCACGGCGGCGCTGGATGGCTTGCTGGCAAGCGAGGATGGCCCACAGGCGATGTTCCTCACACGGAGCACACCTGCCGTCATCCGCCAGCGGGGAGAAGCGCCGTTGACGGCCAACGGTACGCCCTTTGTGGATGCCATCAAAGCGCTGCATCAGGGGCGCTTTAGCGTGGTGCGCTTTCAGCTTGCGGGCAAGGCGCTGGCCGAAGGAACCGACAGTGCGGGCGGGTATCTGGTGCCGGTAGAGCACAGCAGCAAGCTGGTGGAAATGCTGCGGGCCAAGACTGCCGTGCGTGCCGCCGGCGCGACGGTCGTGCCCATGAGCAGCGATACGCTGCAAATCCCCTCGCAGACAGGCGGGGCGACGGCCTACTGGGTGGCCGAAAACGCGCAGATCACCGCCTCTGACCAGACCTGGGGGCAAGTGGAGCTTCAGGCGAAGAAGCTGGCGGCGCTGACCAAGCTCTCGGCGGAGCTGTTCGAGGACAGCGATCCGGCAGTCGAGGCGCTGGTGATGGGCGATCTGGCGCGCGTGCTGGCACTGGAGGAGGACATCAAGTACCTGCGCGGCGACGGCACGAACAATACGCCCATCGGCCTAGAGCACATCAGCGGAGTAAACGTGGACACCTCTACACTGGGCGCTAACGGCGGCACGCCCACCTTTGACCATCTGGCGAATATGCTGTACGCCCTGGACGCCGACAATGTCCCCGGCGAAGGCCGCGCCTGGATCGTGCATCCGCGCACGCTCAACACGCTGCGCAAGATCAAGGACTCCAGCGGGCACTACCTGTGGGCCGACCCCGCCGCGCCCGGAGACCCGCCGACGCTGTGGGGCTATCCGGTGTTCACCACGACGGCGATCCCGGTCAACGAGACGCGCGGCACCAGCAACGACTGCTCCACGATCTACCTGGGGTGCTGGCCGGAGTTCGTGATCGGCCAGCGCAAGGCGCTGGAGCTGCGCGCCAGCGATGCGGCGGGCAACGCCTTTGAGTACGACCAGGTATTCATCCGCGCCATCCTGCGTGTGGACTGCAACGTGCGCCACGCGGCGAGCTTCGAGGTGCTGAAGGGCGTGCGGGCGTAATGTTATCACCCCCTAACCCCGGCCCTTCCCCCCATCAAAGGGGGGAAGGGAGCGAAGAGCGCGCAGGGGATGCTCCCATTATGTGGCAGGCGCCCCAATAGCCTACCACAAGGGGATGATCCCCCTCCCTCCCGGCGGCGCAGCCGCCGAGTGGGGGAGGGGATCGACCCGAAGGGTCGCAGGGGGGATACCCACCCCCTAACCCCGGCCCTTCCCTCCATTAATGGGGGGAAGGGGGTAAGGAGCGCGTAAGGGAATGATCCCCCTCCCTCCGCGCAGCGTGGGGGGATACCCGCCCCCTAACCCCGGCCCTTCCCCCCATCAAAGAGGGGGGAAGGGGGTAAGGAGCGCGTAAGGGGGTGATCCCCCTCCCTCCGCGCAGCGTGGGGGAGGGGGCAGGGGGTGGGGGGAAAGGAGATCAGGCATGGCAGATTACACGACGTTGGCGGACCTCAAGACCTACCTGCGCATCAGTGGGACGGCAGACGACGACCTGCTTTCGGCACTCATCACACGCGCCAGCCGCATCATCGACGATCACTGCGGGCGGTGGTTTGCAGCCCGTGAGGAGACGCGGCGCTACGATGCAGTGGGGAAACACATCACCGGTAAGCTACTGCTTGTGGACGCCGACCTGTTGAGCGTAACGGCGATCATCAACGGAGACGGCACGGCAATTGACCTTGACAACGTGCTGCTGCGCCCGCTCAACATGCCACCTTACTTCGGCATCGCGCTCAAGCAGTCCAGCGGCTTGGATTGGACGCATAACGGCGATCCGGAGGGAGCAATCGTGATCACGGGAATGTGGGGCTTCAGCACGACGCCGCCGGAGCCGGTGGTGCAGGCCACACTGCGCCTTGCGGCGTGGTTGTATCGGCAGCGCGACAGCGGCGCGGAGGGAACGGAGATGCTCTCCGCACACCTGCCGCGCGATGTGCGCGACCTGCTCGCACTGTATGTGCGGTTGCGGTAGGGGAAGCCTCACCCCTCTGGGGTGGAAGAGGAGCGTGGCGGAAGGGTAAGGAGCGGCGGAATGACGTGGCGTACAGCGTTTGCGAATCTGGCAGCGATTGCAGTGGTGGGCGTCGCAACGAGCTACGACCTTGACGACCTGCCCGGCGTGCTGCCCGCTGCACACCTGCCGGCACTCATACCGACGTTTCCGGAAGGTGGACGCGGGGACGGCGAGGGGCTGGAGACGCTGACCTACGACGGCTCGGCGTGGCGGGCAGCGCTGCACGTGGAGCACCTGCTGATCTGGTCACCGCAGCGGGCGGGGACGGGGCTGATGGCCGTCCTCCCCGCACTGGTGGAAGCAGTGGATGCCTATCTGGAGGCAATAAGTGAGGATGGGACGCTAGGCGGGGCGCTGCACGAGCCGCTGGTCATCGAGCGGGTGCAGGTAGGGGTGATGGAATACGGCGGGGTGCGCTACTACGGAGCGCGCTTTCGCCATCGGTGGGTGAGGGTGGTGGGGGGATGATTTTCCCCCCCATCCCCGCGAGCTTCGCTCGCTGCCCCTTCCCCCCTTGTGGGGGAAGGGGCTAGTACGCGCCCTTGAAAGGGGGGAAGGGACGGGAATGCACCCTCGAAAGAGGGGAAGGGGCGGGAACACACCCTCGAAGGGGGAAGGGGCTAGAACGCGCCCTTGAAAGAGGGGAAGGGACGGGAATGCACCCTCGAAAGGGGGGAAGGGGCCAAAACGCACCCTTGAAAGGGGGGAGAAGGGGCGGGAACACACTCTTGAAAGGGGGAAAGGGTTGGGATGCACCCTTTGCGTGGAAACCCATCCGACGGACTGCAGGCGGAGTTCTTTCCCCCTCCCTCCGCGAGCGCAGCGAGCAGTTCGATCGGGTCTAGGGGTATTGCTACTTCAGCCCAAGAGTTCTTTCCCCCTCCCTCCGCGAGCGCAGCGAGCAGTGGGGGAGGGGGTTAGGGGGTGGGGGGCTTATGCCGCACGCGACCTATACGCTGGAACTTGAGCTGCAATACAACATCTGGACGGACGTCACCGCCGACTGGCACACCATGACGCCGCTGGTGATCGAGCGCGGCATTGCGCCCGGGGAGCGCACGGCGCGCATCGGTCGCATGACGCTGGCGCTCTACAATGCGGACGGGCGCTACATCCCCGGCCACCCCAACGCTACAGCAGGGTTTGAGGTGGGGATCGGGGTGCGGCTGCGGGCAAGTCTCGGCGCGGAGACGTGGACGCTGTTCTACGGGCATGTGCGGGAGATCAGGCCGCGTCGCACTGCACGCCGCACCGCTCCTCAGCAGGTGGAGATCGTATGCGAGGACGATATAGCCGCACTGGAGCGCGTGCGCGTGGGTATCCTCCCGCTGATCTACCATGCTGCGCCCGGCGACCTCGTGGAGCGGCTTGTCAGCCGCAGTTTCACCCCGCCCGGACGCAAGGCCTACTGGCGGCTGGACCATCCGCAGGCAGGTGCGCTAGGGGAGGGCACGGTGCTCTCGGATGCAGCGACGGGCGTGGAGATCGCCGCCGGACAGAGCGTCTTTGCGTGGGCAGGCGATACATGGGAGGCCGATCTGCCCTGTGCGGTGGCACTGCGCGAGGTATGCATCAGCGAGGGCGGCCACTTTTTCATCGCTGCCGACGGCACACCGACTTTCACCGACCGCCATGCACGGCCTAAGCGCATCACACCCCACGCTATCCTCAACGCCGGCGTGGCGAGCGTCAGCGTGGAGCGGGGAGCAGGGCGGCTCGCTAACCACATTGAGGTCACCACTTACCCGCGTGAAGTGGGGACTGCAGAGAGCGTGCTGTGGGAGGCCGGACACACCATCCGACTGGCCCCCGGGGAGGCGCGGACGCTCATCTGCCGCTACAGTGACCCCGATGAGCCGACGGCGCAGGTAGGAGCGTGGAGCCTTGTAACGCCCGTGCCTTACACCGACTTCACGGCAACGATAGACCCGGAGGGGCTGGGCAACGACCTCACCGATGCGATCCGCGTGCGGGTGGAAAGCGGAGGCACTTCCGCACGTATGACGCTGGAGCACCTGCGGCGCACCAATCGGGCGGTGTATGTGCACCATCTGCGCCTGCGCGGTGTGCCGTTGTACCGCCATCACGCAGCGACGGTGCAAGTGGAAGATGTAGCCAGCCGTCTCGCCTATGGCCTGCATCCCCTGCGGATAGACATGCCGCTACAGGACGAGGTGCGGATAGGGGAAGACATGGCGCGGGCGCTGCTCGTCAATCGTGCTGCGCCGCGAGGATGGCTCACGGTGACGGTGGAAGCTACTGCGGATGCGGTACTGCTGCTCCATGCGCTGGCGCGGGACGTGGGCGACAGGCTGCTCGTGACGGATGCCCCGCTCGCTCTGGAGGAGGCAGCGTACTTTGTGGACGGTGTGCGGCATGAGGTGCGGCGTGGTGGGGCATCGCATCGGGTGGTGTGGCGCACCAGCCCGGCCGATCTGGAGGCGTACTGGGTGTTGGGCGCGGAGGGATATACCGCCCTCGGTAGTGTGACGAAGCTAGGATACTAAGGACAAGCGGCAGGAGGGGCAAGGTGCGCCTTGCCCCTACCAGACCATCTGTTAAAACCCGAGGAGGAGCATATGAACGAGAAAACCGACATCACACCCGTGATTGGGCCGCTGCTAGAGTTGCTGCGCAGCCGCAAGTTCATGGCGGCGCTGATAACACTGGTGGTCGACCTCATCATCGCTTATGCGCCGGCGCTGGAGCCGGTTCGCGGGGAGTTGATCACCGTCTTCACGTTGATCGGCGGCCTGCTGGTGGCAGCCATCGCCTATGAGGACGGGCAGGCTAAAGGAGCAGGGCGATGAGCTGGGAGACCCCCTCGACGCGCCAGACCGGCGATCTGATCACGGCAGCCATCTGGAATCAGGACGTGGTGGACAACACACAGTTCCTCTACGATGGCAACTTTCACGGCTGCTACGATTCCGGCTGGTTTGCTGTGACGCTCAACACCGACTACACCAAAACGCACGGGCTGGGTGGTGTGCCGCGCCTGATCGTGGTGTGGTACAGCAACGTAGCCTCGCCGTCGGAGAGCACGGAAGTATACCGTGTCACTGGCGGGCAGTATGACGCCACCGACGATTACAACCGCGATGTGATCGGCGTGAACAACACGACGATCTACATCAAGACGCCGACGGGGCATGTCGTCTCCAACATGCGCAACAACGCCACAAGCGGCTACTACCGCGTGCTGGCGTGGTTGTGAGAGAGCGGTGAGCCAAATGCTCACCGCCACCGAAAGGAGGGTGAAGACATGGTGTATGTGTTGAGGGATGCGGATGGGACGATCTTGAGCTACGGGGAGAAGGACGACTGGCTGCCTGCGCCCGCACAGACGGTGGAAGCAGTGGCGGGGACAATAGCCGAGTATGCCGCCCGCTTCCGGCTGAGCGTGGATAAGACGGCCATCCGCGCCGATGGGAGCGACACGGCGACCGTCACAGTGAGCACCTCGCTGCCGCTGACGAGCGTGGGGGTGCGCGTGGGCGACCTGACGGAAGCCATTGCTTTGAGCGGCGGTGTAGGCAGCTTTCAGGTGGCGGCAGAGACGGCAGGGCTGATCGTCGTTACCGCGGCGGATGGAGTGCAGTTCTGCCGTGCCGGCGAAGGAACACTGGCGATCATCGCCGAGGAGGTGGCGTAATGGGAAGCGCTGTTGAGAAGGACGCACGCGGCAGGTTCGTACTCAAGCCGGACGAGCGCACACGGGCGCGACAGGCGGCGCGGGCACGCCTCAAGCAGATCGATCCGGCGGAGGTGCGCAACGGCACACGTGGACAAACGCTACCGGAGCTACGCGCCATCGTCGCCGACCTGCTAGATGTGTTGAGGGATGACCATGCCTGATATGCTGATCTCAGCGCTGGTGCAGACCCCTTTTGTGCTGGTCATGGCGTACCTTGTGCAGCGCTTTCTGGCGCATCTGGACGCCCGCGATGAGGAATGGCGCAACTTTATGGATCGCGCCGATGACCTGCTGGCGGAGCGGCTGACGGGGTTGACAGAAGCAGTGGAGCACCTCACGGAGGTGGTGGTGCAGCATGATGCGGCGGTGCGCGGCGCTCTGCGGCGGCGCTCCCTGCCCTCCGATGCGCTCCCCCATCGGCAGAGGGAGTGACCCGCCACCTCTGCCCTCCTGCCCTCTCACTCCCTAGCGCTCTGTGGGCTGCTAGGGAGTGAGAGGGGGGAAGGCTAACGCTCGCCCTCGCTACGCAGCTGCTCTATGATCTCCAAATCGTGCTCCAAATTGCGCTGGCGCACCACCAGGCTGATAACGTACATGAGGCCGATGGCGCCGATGATGGCATAACCGAGGATCAGATACGAAACGGTATCCGGTGTGCTCATCTCGCCATCTCCTCATCCAGCAGGCGCGCCTTCAGCCCGTTGACACGGTCCGCCAGCCGCTCCAGCCGGATGCGGTACCAGAGGAAGGTGGCGTACACAAAGGTAAAGGTGACGAAGCTGAAGATCATGGCGTGCACCATCTTCTGCGTCAGGCCGATCTCCGTTTCCGGCACGCCTGCGCTCGGCCCGATGACCACCGGGTGGATGGTGGCTTCAATGAAGCGCACACCGAAAAAGACCATGATCACACTGGCAAAAGCGACAATGCCATACACTGCGCTGAAGCGTGCCCGCCGCTGGGGGTCTTCAATGCCCTGCCGCAGCATCAAGTAAGCCGCGTAGGAAAGCCACATCACCGCCGAGGCGGTTAGCTTGGGGTCCCACGTCCAGGGTTTGCCCCAGGCGAACTGCGCCCACACCGGCCCGCTGGCCAGCGTGATGGAGATCAGCGCCAGCCCTACCTCCACCGAGGCGTGGCCGACGATGTCCCACGTGCGTTTGGCGGTAATGAGATAGGCCACCCCCGCCACGACCGTCACGAAGAAGGCCAACGCTCCTGCCCACGCCGCCCCCACGTGGAAGTAGAAGATGCGCTGCACTGCCCCCATTGTGGCCTCAGTGGGGGCATAGATAAAGGCCATGTAGCTCGCCGCCAGCAGCATCAGGCCGGTGAAGACCGTCAGCGCGGTAAGCGCCGCCGGCTGACCTCGGCGCAGCCGCTCCGCAGGAATGTGCTTGCTCTCTGTAGCCATCATTCATCACCCCTCAGGATATTGGTTACCACTTTCCCTCATCCCCATGCGCCGCTGCGGCGATACACGGGGGTGAGGTCCCGACTGCGGACACTTCCTTACCTTACCTACTCTTCCACGATGTAATCAAACAACATGTAGGCCAACGTGATGTAGATCACGTTGATACCCGCCAGCATGTTGAACCACGTCAGCAGCTCAGCAGGCGGGACGCCCTCCAGCAGGCCGCGCGTGGCCCGCACCGCCGGAATAAGGATGGAGAGGGCGATGGGCAGCAGCAGGATGGGCAGCAGCACCTCACGCCCGCGCGTGTAGACCGACATGGACGAGATGAGCGTGCCCACGCCTGCATAGCCCAGCACACCCAGCAGGAGCGTCAGCCCGATCAGCGGTTTGAAGAACGAGATATCAAACAGCACGCTCATCAGCGGCAGCAGCACGAGCGCAATGAGCATCATGAAGACGAAATTGCCCGCCAGCTTACCGAAGTACAGCGCACTGCGATCTACCGGCGTCAGCAACAGCCCATCGAGGCAGCCTTGATCCTTCTCACGCCCCAGCGAACGCCCCAGGCCCAGCGTTCCGGCAAAGACGAGCGTCACCCACAGCACGCCCGCCGCGGCGGCCTCGCGCCCCGTGCGCGTGAACTCCAGCGCGAAGCTAAAGAGCAGGATGGCCAGCAGCGCAAAGACGAACATGGCGCTGACGATCTCCTTGCTGCGTAGCTCCGCCCGCAAATCCTTCCACACGATGGCCGCCGTAGCCCGTAGCAAGGAGATGGGCCTGCCGAATGGGGCAAGGGGCATCGTCTTGGCTAACGGTTTGCGTTCAACAGCCATCTCTTCTCAGCCTGTGGTTGCGGTCCATTCAACCCCACCCTCCGGTTCCCTCTCCACCGCTTTGCCGACGTGGGAGGGAGTGACGCACATCTCACCTCACCACTGCCATGCCGGTCACCTCGCTGTAGATCGCAGCGAAGGCGAGGGCATCCAGCCCATCACAGCGGGCCTCATAGGCGAGCTTACCGCCGGAGAGGATCGCCACGCGGTGGGCCAGTGCCAGCCCACGCGGGATGTCATGGGTGGTCATGAGCACGGTGCGCCCGCGTGCGGCCACCTCGTGCAGCACCTCATCCAGAGTTGCCGCCGCCGCCTGATCGAGGCCCGTATACGGCTCATCGAGCAGCAAGATGGGGGGATCGTGCAGGATGGCGCGGGCGATAGCCAGCCGCTGCTGCATGCCCCGACTGTAGGTACGCACTGCGTCCATCGCCCGCCGCTCCAAGCCCACCGCTGCGATCACCTCAGCGATGCGCTCCTCGCGGGTGCGGCCATCCAGCCCGTACATGCGGGCGTAGAAGCGCAGGTTCTCGCGTGCAGAAAGCTCGCCGTAGAGCAAAGGCTGGTGCGAGACCACTCCCAGCATTGACCGCGCAGCGGTGGCCTGTCGGGGCAGGGTATACCCGTTGATGCGCACTACGCCGCCGGTGGCGCGGGTAAGCGTCGCCAAAATGCGCAGAAAGGTCGTTTTGCCCGCCCCGTTGGGGCCGAAGAGCGCCACAAACTCGCCCGCGCCCACGCTGAGGTCCACGCCGCGCAGCACAGGCCGTAGCCCGAAGACCTTGGTAACATGCACGGCTTCTATCATGGCGCTCACCGCACACCCCCCGCGTTCTTCATGAGCCATCCCCCTGCATCAGTTCGGCGAGGGTGGCCTTGAGATCGGCACGCTGCGCCTCGTAGATCAGACGGTTGATGCGCCCGGCAGCGAACTCCTCATCCAAACGGGCGATCTCACGCACGAGCGCCTCCTGCTGGGACGTCAGCCCCACCGTGACCGGCACGGGCGCCAGCGTGCGCCGCTGGATCAGCCAGTATACCACGCCGGCGATGAGCAGCAGCGCCGCCAGCGATCCCATCACAAGGGGCAGGAAGTTCTCCATCCCCACCTGCCGCTGCACACGGAAGATGAGGGCATCGGCGGGCGAGAGTGCCGTGCCGGTATACTGATGGTAGGTCACATCCCCGATCACTTCCGTGCCCACCTCGCTGAGCTGCGCCGAGCGCACGCTCTGGCCTTCCTGCACCAGCACCGTCACCTGCCGTGTGTTGTAGAGGATAGGTAGCTCCACCTCGCGCGAGCCGTTGAAGGGCAGGAAGTAGGTGACGATGATGTTGTGTGAGCGGTCCCCGGGGAGCATAAGGTCGGTGTCGTAGATTTTATCGCCCACTGCGATAAAGCGTCCGCCCAGCTGGCCGTTCTCAAACTGCACACTGTAGGCATCGGCGGGGATGGCAATCGCCACGCTGCCGCGCCGACCGCCTATCACCGGCTCTGGTGAGACGAAGATGTGGTCGCTGGCGTTGCTGAAGACGTAAAGCTGCATCACCAGCAGGGCATCGGGGTGCTCGCGCAGCACGATGTGCATCGCATCCACCGTGATCACGGCGGGGTCAGTGGTGCTCTCGTAGATCGTGATGGGCAGGTCAAGGCGGGGAGTGGCAGGGTCGACAATCTGCCCGTTGCTGAACACCACGCCGTTGTAGGTGGTCTCTACGATGTACACCGCACGCGGCAGGTCAAAGGGCACGTCCTCGAAGCGATATGCGCCATCAGGCGCCACGCTGGCCGTGCGGGCCAGAAACTCGGTGATCTGATTGTTCTCATCAAGCGCCAGCCCACGCAGGCGCACCTCCAGCGCGGCGGGGAGCGCCATGTCCGGGCTGCCGGCGACGATGCGGCCCTGCACCACGCCCGCTTCGGGCGCGGGGACAGCCTCCCCTTCGGCAGGCGTCGTGTCGGCGGGGGCTTCCTCGGCGGGCGGCTCTGCGGCCACTGCCTCCAGCGAGGGGTCATAGCCGAAGGTCTGCATGTAAGCCACCACCGCCCAGCGCTGATCGTCGGTCAAGTTGCCCTTGCCTGCCACATAGCGCTCAAAAATGGCCTGTGGGCTGAGGGAAGCCAACGTCGCCGCATCGTTCAGCCCAATCTGCTCACCCTGTGGGCCGTACTCGGCGGCAAAGTTCGCCTCATAGAGCGCCTGCCCTTCGGCGATAACCTCCGGCGGCGTGCTGAGTGTGTAGAGGTAGTAGGCCACGTCCCAACGCTGCTGGTCGCTCAACGAGCCGCTCCAGGGGGGCATAAGGCGGTCAATGCGGCCGTTGGTGATGATCTCATACCACTCCCTGGGGCTGCGCGAGCGTGCCAGCGCCGGATCGGTGAAGTCGGGGAGCCGGCCGCCCTGCTGGGCGATCTGTTGGGCTATCTCGCCGTCGCCTGCGCCCCGCAGGCCGTGACAAGCCGCGCAGCTCGCCGCAAAGACCTGCGCACCTTGCGCAGCGCGGGGTAAGGCAGACGGCACAGCGGGGGCCACTGCCTCGCCGGGGAGCGGCCCCGTCTGAATGGGGCCGGCCGGAATCGGCTCGCTGGCCAGCGAGCAGGCTGCCAGCACTGCCGCAGCCAGCAGAAAAACCGTCACAGAACGCAAAAAAGGTATCATGGTTAACAATCCACCGTTTGTTGACGCCTTCATCCCACCCCTAGCCCCTGCCCACATTGCGGCGAGGGGGACGCCTCACAACCGCGCCCCACAAGCCGCACAGAAGCGATCGCCGGCTTGATAGGGCGTGCCACACTGTGGACAGAAGCCCGCCTGTGCGGCCTCGCCCTGCGCAGAGGCAGCCGCACTACTGCCGCTGCGCAGAGCAGCCACCCACGCCTCAATGGGATCGGCGGTGGGCGATTCGTCTAGGACGGGCAGGGCATCCAGTTTTTGCAGCACCTCAACGCCCTGCACGTAGAGTTTGCGCCGCTGCGCAGCATAGTCCTCATCGGCGAGCTTATTGGTGGCGTAGTCAAACTCCAGCTCGCGGATGGCCGCATAGATGCGGTTGCGCTCGGCCAGCAGGTCGGCGCGTTGGCGCAGCAGCGCCGCCGTGCGGCGATCGGCCTGCCGAGCTTGCTCCTTACTGCGATGGGCAAAGAAAGGCTGCGCCACAAACGCCGCCGCAATGGTTACGATCAGCAGTACAATGAGTTCGGTCGGAATACCCATGTTCTCCTACGCTATTGATGCCGCTGGGCTGCCTCGCCCGCCCAATCGTATTCCATATAGTGCGCCGTCTCCCACGCTGCATCCTCGCCCAGCAGACGTGCCACGAGGTGCAACGCCATATCAATCCCTGCACTGATCCCCGCCGAGGTGACCACCGCGCCGTTGTCCACAAAACGGACATCCTCCAGCACGTGGGCAGCAGGCGCAGCCTCGCGCAGCAGGTCAAAGGCGCTGTGATGCGTCGTCGCCCGCAGCCCATCCAGCAGACCCGCCGCCCCCAGCACAAGCGATCCCGTGCATACCGAGGCGATGATCTCACTGCGCAACGCCATCTGCCGAATCCAAGTGATGAGCGCCTCACTGCGCATAGCGCGGCGCGTGCCATAGCCACCCGGCACCACCAAAAGATCGGGCGGGGGGCAGTCAGCGATGCTGTAACGTGGGTTGACGCTCATCCCGCCGCGCGTCATCACCGACGCCAGGGTCTCCGCCACCGTGTAGACGTTGAAGGGACGCACTTCCCGCGTCCGCCCCGTCACCGAGAAGACCTCAAACGGCCCGCAGAAGTCCAGCACCTCCACGTCGTCAAAGATCACGATCGC